>NZ_JBJQLJ010000050.1:0-12685 GCF_046486385.1 Escherichia sp. WS33
TCGAGCATTATAACGAATGGCACCCGCATAGTGCACTGGGTTATCGCTCGCCACGGGAATATCTGCGGCAGCAGGCCAGTAATGGGTTAAGTGATAACAGGTGTCTGGAAATATAGGGGCAAATCCACCAACCAGTTGCATAAGACGCAACTTTATCAGCGGTGTTATTACAAGCCCGGTCGTATCCTGATCAGGAACAGTTTCATCGTGAAGTGTCCGGTTTAAAAACTTTTCAGCCTCTTCTCTGGCTGCTGCCAGATACATCATAAGAAGTGCATTCTCCTGTTCATTGTCATCATCAATCCGGCACTGAACACGAAGCTCTTCCAGAGTAGGCATCATTTGGGCTACCTCTATGAATGCTGTTTTTTAGCCTTATCAGATACCCGTGCAACAGGTGTTCTCTTATCAGAAACAATCTCTGCTGCAGTGGCAATTTCACGTACCCGTTCGGGTAATTCTTTATCTTCATACTCACCAGCACGAATGATCTCAACGCGCATACCGTCCGGTGACCATTTCAGATCTTGTTTCAGGATCATGATTCTTTCACCTGTCAGAACAGGGGCGCAATTCAGCGCCCCTGAGTGATTACGCCGCTGCAATCTTCAGCAGTTTGATGGCCTGCGAATCGACCAGCATGCCGCCGGTGCGCTTGGTGGTATAAAAACCGACAAACGGTTTATTGGTGTACGGATCACGCAGAATGCGGGTACCGATACGGTCAACGATGGTGTAACCCCGTTTGAAGTTACCAAATGCAATAGCTTTCGCATCAGCGGCGATATCCGGCATCTGTTCGTTTTCAGCGATACCGTAACCCGCCAGAGAGGACGGTTGCCCCAGCTCCAGCCCCGGACGCCACAGATAGTTACCCTCGGTGTCTTTCAGCAGACGGATGGCAAACAGGCTGTTGTTGTTCATCATGAACTTCGCGCCAGTGCGGTGTGCCTTACGCAGCGTGTAAATCAGTTTGATAATGGCGTCTGCGGTCACCGTCGTCGCTTCACCGGATACAATATGCTGAAGTTTACCGAACGCACGAACCTTATCGGTTTCATCGGTGGATTCATACGCCAGGAACCCTTTTGGCTTCTTGGTGCCATCACCGGTGGTAAAGGCAATTTCTTCCTGTTCGGCAAATTCGGTCGCCAGCTCGCTGTTGATCCAGGCCTCCACGTTGAAGAAGGCATCATCCAGCATTTTCTGAGTGGCCTGCGGGTTACCGTAGATTTCCCCCATGAAAGGTTCAATCAGTCCCAGTTTTGAGGTGGCAGTCTGGGAGCGCGCGTCAGTCTCGCCCACCCATCCGGAAGCCGTGCCGCCCAGATTCACCAGTTTTTTGTAGTCGGAACCGCCAACAGTGATCACCGTGGCTTCCTGGCGCATCACCACTTCATCTTTCAGCAGGGTGAGAATGTTGCGATCCAGTGCTTCCGGCACGGCATAGCCACCGTCTTCATCGGTGCCCACCTGCAATGCCTTGCGCTCCAGATCGCGCAGACCGTCTTCACGGCCTTTACGCAGAAAGCCCACAAACGCCTCTTTGTGCTCTGTGGCCAGTTTATTTTGCGCACCACCTGCCGGACGTTTCAGCTCAAGCAGCTCTTTTTCAAGGTCGCTTTTGAGATTTTCCAGCTCGCTGAGTTTCCCGTTCAGGGTTTCCACCTGCCCGGCAAGTTTGCCTTTTTCCTGCTCAATCGCATCCACGCGCTTGTCGTTCTTTGCTTTGAAGTCGTCAAACTTCTGCTGCAGCTCCTGCGCGACCTGTTCGACATCTTTAATATCAACCGCCATCGTATTTCTCCTGATTAGAAGTTCAGATTTTTCAGTGCATTCAGTGCAGAGCCCACATCCTCAGCGTCGCGCAGGGACAGTGCGCCATAGCCCCCGGCCATGAATGCTTTGGCCTGGGTACGGGAGAGTCCGACATCACGCAGGACTCTTTCGATTTTTTTCTGTTCGGGGATTTCCCCGCGGGCCAGTGCGTTCTTGACGTCGCTGATCCGCGCCTCGTCGTTAGACGGGAACGTCACCAGGCTGACTTCCCAGAGGTCGATTTCTTTCAGCAGAAAGGCTTCTTTGCTCCGGTCGTATTCCCAGTCTTTCAGGACGTACCCAATAGAAAGGCCGGTTAACGAACCGGCCTTCATGTGTGCATGTGCGCGTTTTGCGAGGGGATCATCATCAATAAGCAACCGTCCCCTGACGTAAAGCCCGACATCGTCTTCCTTCATTTCGGTGTAAACACCGATGGGTTCATCCATGCGGTGCTGCCAGAGCAGCGCAGGTAACGCTTTTCTGTCACTCCACGCCCGTAGGGAAGCAGCAAATGCCCCGGACATCACCACATCATCGTGGCTGTCCTTTACACCAAAGACGGAGCCATACCCTTCAAACTCACCGGAGTCACTGACAGATTTCAGACTCAGCGGTACATCAAGACGTTGTTTCGTCTGCATTGGCGTTATCCTTCTGCTTACCGGCTTTACTGCCATCGGAGGGTTTCGTGGTCATGTTCATCGGTGTGAGATAGACATCACCACCGGGACGCGGATTCATATCTTCCAGGTCGCGGCAGTCATTGGGAGAGTAAATTCCCCAGTTGATCCCGGTGGCGTAGGCTTCAAAACGGGACTTCATATCCCCGCGCAGTAACGCCCCGGCGTTAAATTTGGCGTAATAAACGCCCTGCTTACTTTTTCGTACCAGTCCGGTGTTGATCCGCTGTTCGATGCGGGTCAGATACGGCACCAGTGAATAGTTGATAAATCCCAGCCCCAGCTCTTCGATATTGTTGAAGGTGGCACGATCGGTGTTCTGCACCATGTGCAAGGGCACACGGAACAGACGACAGATTTCTTCAAGCTGAAACTTGCGGGTTTCCAGGAACTGGCTATCCTCGGCGTTCAATGCCATCGACTTCCAGTCCAGCCCCATCTCAAGGATCATCGGGCGGTGAGCATTGCCAAGCCCGGTGTGACGCTCCTCAAAATCTTTCTTCAGGCGCTCATAAGCCTGATCCGACAACGTCTGTTCTGTACGCAACACACCGGACGTCACCGCGCCATTGCTGAACAGTCTGGCACCGTGCTCTTCAGTCGCTGCTGCCAGCGATATTGCCTCGCGGGCATAGGCGATGGGATTCAGTCCCACCAGACCGTCCAGCGTCAGCGTGCGCACATGCCAGATATCCTCCTGGGTCAGCACATCCGTTGAGCCGTCCGGGAATGTGACCTGATAGACCGGCTCCCAGCTACTGTTAAGCTTCGGTACCACACAGCCGGGATCGACGGGCAGCAGTTCAGCCACTTCGCCAAATGCTTTCACTTTGTAGGCGTAAAAGTTTCCCCTCAGGCACAGACAGGTGACCACCAGCTCCCAGAACTCCTGCGGCGTCATATAGCCATTGGGATGCGTGGAGATCAGCTTATGCAGACGTTCGCCGGTGGCTCTCTGTTTAAGGCTGCCGTTCAGGTGATACAGATTGCAGGGCAACATCCCGACCGACTCTGCCAGCACTCTGACGCAGGAAAAAACCGCCGTCAGTCGCATGGCCCGCTGACTGCTGATCTGCTTTCCGGTATAGGTGTCGTAGGACAACCCGATAGCATCCGCCAGCTCTGCGGGCGTGGTCACCGGTGCGTCACTTTTTCGTTGAAATAATCCCGAAAAGAACACTATTTACCTCCGCCGACAGACTGCTGTGTACGGTCGAGATATCGCGCCACCAGCCACGACCAGAACAGGCACAACACCCCGGCAACAACAAAACCCACCGGGGGATAAATCAGCCAGGCACCATACGCCAGCAAAAGCGCCCCCAGCACACCTACCAGAGGCGCGAGAATCAGCATGATCATAATTACCTCAGTTAAAGCGAGCGGATCCCGTAGGACTCAATGTGGTCAGACAGCGTGTCTTCTTTCTCGTACAGCATGGCTCTGCCAACCGCCATAATCAGCGCAACTGCACCATCGATTTTGTTTTCTGCCTGCTCTTTGACGGGTTTCACCACATCATCGTTACCCGGAATGGTTTTTCCGACCACGTTGCCGATACACCAGGTCATGATGGGATTGCCATCATGATGAAAGCGCCCCGATTCAATTGCCGCTTCCAGCTCTTTCATCGGGTCGGACATGTTGGTGTAGTTCTGAATGATGGTGACGGGGTTCAGGTCTTCATCAGCAAGGTCATGTGACAACCCGGTCGCCCCGAAGGGGTCGATGGGTGACTCGCTGACCGGGCTGATTTTGTTCGCCGCTTTGGCCTCTTCGAGGATGTAGCGATAATCCACCTCTGCACCATCGGTAACGGTCAGGACGCCCATTTCCACCCATTTCTGAAAGCGTTCGGCTGTCCGGCGATCTTCATTTTTCTCGACGCTATACACCGTGTCATACGGTACCCAGAAACGTGGGGCCACACTGTAGTAATGCGTTTTACCGTCAATCTCGCGGGTATAAAGTCGCGCCATGCTGTTCATATCCAGCTTACGCGCCAGGTCAAAGGCCAGAATGCACGGCTGCCCCTCGAACTGCTCAAGAGTCAGTGATTTATCCTCGCAGCTCTGCCAGCTCACCAGGTTGAAATACGCCGAACGCGCCGACACCCAGATATTGAGGTGTTTTGTTTTAAAGACGTTTGCCAGACGGGCATTATTTTTCGCACGCTGCTGCTGACTTAACAAAAATTCGCGATAAACCGACACGCCAATATTTGGATTGGCTTTTTCCAGCACCTGCGGGTCGGTCCAGTCGTCACCTTCATCAACGGTATAGATGATCCCGAACAGTTCATCGTTGGGAACCGAGCCATTGAGCATCTCGATAACTTCCCGCCGCTTGTCGTAGCACGGCCCCTCAATGTTGTACCCGGCGGTGGTGATAGCCCACATCAGTGGCTGGCGTCGCGCCCCCATCCCGGTAAGCATTGTGGTGTAAAGCGCATCTGTGGCGTGCTCGTGATATTCATCCACCACGGCACAGTGGGGTGATGAACCATCACCGGGGTTACCGATCAGCGGTTCAAACCGCGCACCATCCTCCGGACGGTTCATGTTTGAGGCGTTAACCTCAATCCCGAACGCTTCCGTCAGCATGGATGTGCGTTTACACATCAGTCGTGCCGGACGAAAGACTTCCCATGCCTGTTTCTCCGTCGTGGCACCGGAATACACTTCCGCGCCGAACTCGTTATCACAGGCAAAACAATACAGGGCGACACCGGCAGAGATTGCCGATTTGCCGTTCTTACGGGGGATTTCGGTATACACCTCACGGAAGCGGCGCAGCCGGGTACCTTTATTGACCCAGCCAAACGCACAGCAGATCACAAAGAGCTGCCACGGCTCCAGCGTGATGGGCATCCGCTTGAATGCCCATTCCCCCTTGGTATGCGGCAACAGCTGAATAAATTTGGCGGCCCGTTCAGCCAGGTCCTTGTCGAAGCGGTAACGAAACGACTTACTTTTTTCCGCCATCAGGTCATCAAGATGGCGCTGGCAGGCCTGAATCACAAACTGGCAGGCAACAATCTTTCCGCGCACGACATCCCGGGCATACTGATTTGCAGCATTTACGTTGGGGTAAGATTTCCGGCTCATGATTCGATAATTTTCAGAAACGGGTTAGTGGCTTTCTTCTGCCCCGCCAGGCCAATCAGACGCTGGCGGCTGCTGGGGTCGAGTCCGAGCATTGCCCCCGTGCTGCTCATCTCGGACTCCTGTTCTTTTTTGGCTGTCAGCTCCGGATTTTTGACCCTGCCGCCCATTGCGCCGGTGATGGTGTTGCCCTGTATGGCAATATTTTTCACAGCACGTCGCCAGAACTCATAGGCCACGCACCACCGCTCAAGCACCGCGAGGTCAGTCACGCACAGCAGGCCCTGACCGCAGAGTTCTTTGGTTGTCAGTTGCCACATGATCGTGGCGAGAGGGAGATCTTCTTCAGCGAACCACTCCGGTGGCTCAACACCTTTGATGGGCGTAAAAACAGGTTCATCTTTGTTCAGGGCTCGCTTGCCGGGGTTTCCGGCCAGCGCCTTGCGCGCCGTTGGCTTGGGGCGACGCCCGGAACGCCCCGCCGTTCCAGCCATATGCGGCACTCCTGGTTAAATTTCATTTTTCGCGGGTATAAAAAAACGATGGGGCGGGCAGTCCTGAAGACGTCAGGCCGCAGAGATTTGACCCGCCCCTCCCCTCAGACAGTTGAGAATTATTATCACTTAAGCCGTTCACGGGCCGTCTTCGTCTTATGACACGGCCAGCACAGACTCTGCAGATTACAGTCGGCATCAGTGCCGCCATGCGCTTTAGGGATGATGTGGTCAACAGTTTTCGCCTCACGCACCACACCAGCGCGCAGACATAACTGACACAGGCCTTTGTCACGCTTCAGGACACGCGCGCGGATACTGTCCCACTTCGAACCGTAGCCGCGCTGATGACGGGATTGTCCTGGTTTGTATTGCTTCCAGCCTTCGCTTTTGTGGCTTTCGCAGTAGCCTGACGGGTCTGTGGTTGTAGAGCGGCAGCCGCGAACACGGCAGGCTTTTGGGGTTCGAGGGGGCATTATTAATGTCCTAAATAGTTTCCTCTCTAAAAACTAATTTGTGTTAGGGAAATCATTAAATGAAGTGAACCTTTTAGTACCCACTGTAAAATTCACTTCATTAATATTTAACCAAATACAATGAATGTTCCAAAAGATGCTAATGATATATTTATCAGAGAATCCATACGAGCCTTAATTTCTGGCGTATTCTCGACCTCAGTACGCCATTGATTGACTGCCTCAATCATATCTCGACAAAACACATCTATTTGCAACTGAAGTTTGCCATTTAAGTGATTTAAATGCACTTGGCAATTTGGCCTAGGTGGTGGTGTAAAATTAAACTGCATCATTCTTTTCCTGTTCTCTGGATCCTGTCCAGCATGTAAACAAGAACAACGATACAGCCAAAAATCATCCGCATAAAATCGACACTGTTCATGTGTACCGGATGTATATTTATTTTCAAGATAACGAGAAACCCAATCTTTATACCATTTCCCTGTTTCACCCTTACCTATTTTGGGACGTTCAACGCTCCTGCAAATATCAGGCATAGCAAGAGCCATAAACAATGCCGCTAACCAATTCTCACTTTCAATTGAAGATTCAATTGATTTTATAAACCTTTCCATAACTCACCTTTATATTATTTGATAATTATATTTATAGCACAGTTACAATCATTTTCCGGAAAATATTTATTCATTTTGATATCCTATTTTTAGAATATCCTTTTTATCTCTATTGCATTGCGCTAATGCAGATAACAAACTCACATTCAGTTCCAGGCTAGCACCATATGTCAGTGGACTAGGTACAACTGGAATCGGTGTTTCAGAAGTCAGGCTGGCTGGCAGTGGTACCGCCGGAGTGTTCACGTAAACTGTCCGCGTACTTCCGCAACCGGTCAGCAGCGGCAGCAGGCACAGGACGTGAAGCACAATCATCATCCGCAACAGCCACTTTGATATCTTCCTGGGTTCTCTGTGACTCCAGTGCAATCTGCTGTTTTGCATGCTGGTTAGCCTCTATAACTGTATTGATGATTTGCAGTGATTGCAGAACGTTACGGGTAATGGCAGTTGCTGATTCAGCATTTCGTATAGCCTCATCAGCACGCTCCTTTTCGTGCAGATATTTGCTGTAGTAATGCCCGGCAGACCAGATGAAGGAACCAATGACGGTAACAAAGAAGGCAACAATAACCAGCTTATATCTCAGCTTCATTTACCACCCCACCAGCCTCTTTAAACCGGGAAATCAGGTCGCCAATTTTATGTTCATACTGACCGTAACCTGCACCAGGTAAAGACGCCCAGATATTGCTGCAACGGTCGATTGCCTGACGAATATTGCCGCGATCAATCATCGGTAAAGCGCCACGCTCTTTAATCTGCTGTAATGCCACTGAGTCCTGGCTTCTGGGAGAGAAGTCTTTCAGCCCAAGCTGCTTGCGGTAAGCATCCCACCAACGTGAAAGAAGTTGATAACGGCCTGCAGCTGTTGATTTGAGTTTCGGGTTTAGCGTGACAAGTTTGCGAGGGTGATCGGAGTAATCAGTGAAGAGTTCGCCACCGACAATAACGTCATAACCGTGGTTACGTGTCGGTTGTCGCCCGTTATCCGTCCCTTCTGACCATGCCACCATATCCAGGAAAGCTTTACGCTGGGAATTTAGTACCTGCATAAATTACTCCTTAGAGCCACCAAACTTATTACCGATTACTCTCATTGCAGCCCCACGAATAGCATCGACCCCGATCAGCCCAACGCCGCCACCAATGGCAACAGAAAGAGATTTAGGCCATCCGACATACTCAAGAGCGGATGCAAAAGTCAGCGTCAGAGCACCACAGAGCAAAATCTCGAGCGTTTTTCGTTTCCAGCCACCACCACCGCCAAAATAGGCAATGCGCAAGCCAGCCATAACGATCGACATAATCACTGCGCCCAGCGGTGTGTCTCCACGCCACCAGCTCTGGACCAACTCCAGCCAGGTATTTGGGTTATGAGGCATTTGTAGTTATCTCTCACCTCGCCGATACAGGAGGTGCAAATTGAGGGAGTACCACGAACCGCAAACCAGAAGCGGAAACGTAAAAGAAGCCGAGCCAATGGATAAGTGCTAGATAGACCAAGCCCAACGAATACCAAGGCCCAGAAATGACAAAACCCGCTCGACGGCAGGTTTAAGCTGTGTGGCGAAGTAACCACTCTTAACAGATTACACGATAAAATGCGGACCGCGTGAGGAAAACTATGGTTTTTTTGAAGCGAATGAGTAAAATCAACGCCACTTTGCACATAAGTTATCCACACTGTACGTTTGCAAAATCTCATTGCTCTCTTTGAGTTTTGTAAATGCGCTAATTTTTGGACTTTTTTTGCCGATAGAATCTAACCACTTGTGTGGTAAGTTCTGAATGAATGTTACCTCTTGGTTTGAAAATTCTTAACATAAGGACATCTGAATGTTTGAGCAGCGTAAAGCCCTGTATGCGCAACTGGAACAAGCACGCAATTCAAAAGTATTATGCTATGTAACAGGTGATAGACCAAACCAAGAAGCTCAAATCAGCGCTGATGTATTCGATCTGTTCGTCAATCATCTTGATGTGATAGGTGATGTTCAAAAAATTAGCCTCGTGCTCTATACGCGAGGCGGCGACACTTTAACAGCATGGAGCCTTGTAAACCTGCTTCGTCAGTTTTGTAAAGAACTCGAAATCATAATCCCATCCAAATGCCATAGTTCTGGGACGATAATGTGCCTTGGCGCGAACAACTTGGTTATGACCAAGCAGGCAACCTTAGGGCCAATCGATCCAAGTGTGAATACACCACTTAACCCTTCGGCCATAATCAATGGGCAGCCACTTCAACTTCCAGTCAGTGTTGAAGAAATCAATGGCTATCTTGAAGTAGTTAAGCATGATTTGAGTATCAAAGATGATGCCTCACTTGCACAGATCCTCCTTGCATTAAGTGAAAAGGTTCATCCCTTGGTACTTGGAAAAGTCTATCGAGCTAAAGCGCAGATTCAAATGCTCGCAAGAAAACTACTGTCTCACCAACTCACTGATAGTGAAAGCATTGAGAAAATTGTAAGTTTCCTTTGTAGTGATTCTGGTAGCCATGACTACACTATAAATAGGATTGAAGCGGTAAACGATTTAGGTCTTACGGTGGAAAAACCAGATGAGCACCTTTACGGTCTGATCAAAGAAATTTATGAAGATTTCAAAACTGAGATGCATCTGGGTGAACCTTTTGACCCAAATGCTATCTTAGGAACAGTTAACCAGGCATCGTACGTATCTGTCAGAAGCATTTTAGAGGCTCCAGACACGTTTTCATATCAATTCCGCACTGAGGGGATGTTACAGCGTTTGCAAGTTCCAGGCGTCCCAGGTCAGTTCGGCATAAATCATAACCTTATCTCAGAGGGGTGGGCTCGACATGGATAACAAATCATCTACAGGTAACTTTGTAGTCTATACTAACAGGCATACAACTACAGCTGCGCCTAAGCCAGCAAGCATTCCATCCACTGCTCAAAAAACAAGCAACAATGGCGTCAATGGCTACAGTAACTTTTTAAGTTGCACCACAGGTTCAGTCATAAAAAACAGTTTCTAAAAACAACGGCTCTCTAAGAGCCGTTGTTGTATCTATTCACATTCTAAACGTATATCGAGCATACTAAGGCAACCATCGATAAATCCCTCAGCCATCTGTATCTCAATGCGTATTAGTTTCTCATCCTTTTTACTAGCCTTGGCGAGCTTTCTTTTAGAGATACCGTATAGGTAATGGGCAACAAGCAGCGAATGTTCGTCCGGCCTTTTTTGCTTTAGACGAGCAAGACAACCTTCAATAATTAATGCATCACTATCTGAACAAGCCTGACGTGTTTTACTTGTATAGGGAAGAAGCCCTTTAAACCCAGCAGCTATAGGCGAATAATCTACTCCAGAACTATCACTCGCCGCCCATGCTCCCCAACGCTCCAGAACCATCTGAATATCACGCATCAACTTTCTCCACAAAATCAGGCCAGCACACCAATCGCCAGCGCACGATCGATAAAACGAAATATCAGCTCCAGCTGGGAGCCATACTTCTCTTCAAATGCCACGGTATCCGCATGCAGCTCGTCGTGATGCTTTCTGCACAAAGGCAACACAAAAAGGTCATGCGCTTTTGTACCCATTCCACCCTGACCGTGGCCTATCAGGTGGTGGGGATCATCGGCGGGCTTTCCACAACATGCACACGGCTGCGTCTTAACCCAGCGCGTGTACTTTTCATTAACCCAGCGGCGACGTTTTGGGCGTAACATAAAAGACTCCGGCGACTCCGGCTCCACTTTCAGCGCCAGCACCTTTTTCGCTTTATCCTGGATGATGCTGGTGGCAGGAACCGAAGGAACAAGATCACTTTCCCGGGTGACAGACGGCACAACAGGCTTCGGTAATCTCAGTGCCTTACGGGCTGCACTTTCCGGTAAGGCATCCGCCAGGTCATTACGAACCAGCCACCAGCACAGTTCCGGCATTGTCACAACGTGACTGTCATCAAAACCGAGATCCCGACGCACGACAGACAACACCCAGCGGGCACAGTTATCCGTTGCCATTGATTCCAGCCGTTCCGTGAACTGATCGCGCAGCTGGTTATCGCAGTGCCAGCACAGACGGATTGCGCCCGGAGCGTGTCGCATTGTGGTCATGTTCTCGCTGTGCCAGTCGGAATGAGGCCACTGGCAGCCTTTTTCACGAAGTAACCAGCTTTCAAGACATTCCACGCCACCAGCACGACGGATCACCGCCTCATTGCGGAACACAGCCCGAACGGCAGGATCATCCGCCAGTGGTTGTAATGCCGCCGGAACGGCACCACTGGAAAAAGATGAATAATGTTCCGGCTCAGGCTCCAGCAGGACACGCCCCTGCATAAACAGGGGCATCAGCTCTGAACCGGGTCTGAACAATACGATCCCCATACGCGGGGCAATTTCAGGGGTCAGTAGCGCTCTCACGGTCACCTCAATGAACGGTATCGAGCAGCTTTAACAGCTCAGGGAATCGGGATTCGAAGAAATGCGGCTGCGTCTCACGCGGATTTGCAGGACTGGTGATGTTCTTGCCGAACATGCAGCCTTTCGCCGTCAGCGACCAGAATTTTTTAATGTTGTTAATTGCGGTACGGCTGTATCGTTCGCGTTGTTCAACGATCCCCAGCTTCGCCATCTGGTGATATGCCTGATTAGCCGTCAGGCGGATACCATACTGCTTCAGCAGTGCACTCAGCGCCAGCGTCGGGCGGCTTGAGCCATCAGGCGCGTCAGCAGGAGCATCAATGGCATAGCGCGGTGCCAGATTCGGTAAGCCAACAGCCTCCTGGAGTTTCTGACAGGCACCAAGCACTGAAGAGTTAGACAGGTTTAACTCCCGGCGCATAAAGTCCAGCAGAATCACGCCAGCCTGCATCTTGTCAGCAGCCTGCCCGGATAATTTTTCCGGTGTGCTGGTTACCATATCGAAAGTACGGATCACCTTCAGATGGAATGACGGGCTGATCCACATTGCATAGGCATACACCAGTTCCTTACAGACATACGTTCCCCGTTCATTTCCCCCATGAATCACACTCACCGGGTCAACACCCAAATTCTGGGTGTTGATTAATTCATGAACAAGCTCAATAGTTTGTTGGCTGGAAAGAAACTTTCCTGGCTCCTTGGTTCTGGCATTTGCACCAGATGCTACTGCTGCGCGATGCAGATCGTTCAGGCTGTAACGCCCATAAGCATCACAACGAACTTCAATACCATCAATGACCATCAGATTATTCATACTTCGTTTCTCCTCTTAATCAGGCAGCTGCACCCGCCGTTTTCTCGTACTTACTGATAGTGATCTCGACCTTCCCTTCCGGGATAACCGGTCCCCACTCCACCAGCATTCTTTTCACCTGACTGTCGTCTTCCCACACCCCCGCGTGGGTCAGGGCGTCAAACAGCGCCTTGTTATAGTTGTCCAGATCGCGGATCCGGTTATCCGGAGGAAACAACACGATCTCCACTGAAGCAGGTGCCGACGTTGGTTTCGGCAGACGACGTA
>NZ_JBJQLJ010000051.1:0-11998 GCF_046486385.1 Escherichia sp. WS33
CTGGCGGCCGTAGCGCGGTGGTCCCACCTGACCCCATGCCGAACTCAGAAGTGAAACGCCGTAGCGCCGATGGTAGTGTGGGGTCTCCCCATGCGAGAGTAGGGAACTGCCAGGCATCAAATTAAGCGAAAGGCCATCAGTCACGATGGCCTTTTTGCGTTGGCGCAGAAAAAAATGCCTGATGCGACGCTGCGCGTCTTATACTCGCACATATGCCAGATTCAGCAACGGATGCGGTTTCCCCAACTTGCCTACTTCCATACGTGTCCTCCTTACCAGAAATTTATCCTTAAGCTCCTCAATAACCATTTTCCTGCTAACTAAATTCATGGTTAAGGTTGCATAATGATACGCAACAAATGTATAACATTTTCTTTACCAAAAGAAATAGATAAAAGCGACCGACAAAAGCATCGGATTACGGCAGGAGACATAATGGCATGGCTGAAAGTACTGTAACGGCAGACAGCAAACTGACAAGTAGTGATACTCGTCGCCGCATTTGGGCGATTGTGGGGGCCTCTTCAGGTAATCTGGTCGAGTGGTTCGATTTCTATGTCTACTCGTTCTGTTCACTCTACTTTGCCCACATTTTCTTCCCTTCCGGGAACACGACGACTCAACTACTACAAACAGCAGGTGTTTTTGCTGCGGGATTCCTGATGCGCCCAATAGGCGGTTGGCTATTTGGCCGCATAGCCGATAAACATGGTCGCAAAAAATCGATGCTGTTATCGGTGTGTATGATGTGTTTCGGATCGCTGGTTATCGCCTGCCTCCCAGGTTATGAAACTATAGGTACGTGGGCTCCGGCATTATTGCTTCTCGCGCGTTTATTTCAGGGATTATCCGTTGGCGGAGAATATGGCACCAGCGCCACCTATATGAGTGAAGTTGCCGTTGAAGGGCGCAAAGGTTTTTACGCATCATTTCAGTATGTGACGTTGATCGGCGGACAACTGCTAGCCCTACTGGTTGTCGTGGTTTTACAACACACCATGGAAGACGCTGCACTCAGAGAGTGGGGATGGCGTATTCCTTTCGCGTTAGGAGCTGTGTTAGCTGTTGTGGCGTTGTGGTTACGTCGTCAGTTAGATGAAACTTCGCAACAAGAAACGCGCGCTTTAAAAGAAGCTGGATCTCTGAAAGGATTATGGCGCAATCGCCGTGCATTCATCATGGTTCTCGGTTTTACCGCTGCGGGCTCCCTTTGTTTCTATACCTTCACCACTTATATGCAGAAGTATCTGGTAAATACTGCGGGAATGCATGCCAACGTGGCGAGTGGCATTATGACTGCCGCATTGTTTGTATTCATGCTTATTCAACCACTCATTGGCGCGCTGTCGGATAAGATTGGTCGCCGTACCTCAATGTTATGTTTCGGTTCGCTGGCAGCCATTTTTACCGTTCCTATTCTCTCAGCATTGCAAAACGTTTCCTCGCCTTATGCCGCTTTTGGTCTGGTGATGTGTGCCCTGCTGATAGTGAGTTTTTATACATCAATCAGTGGAATACTGAAGGCTGAGATGTTCCCGGCACAGGTTCGCGCATTAGGCGTTGGCCTGTCATATGCGGTCGCTAATGCTATATTTGGTGGTTCGGCGGAGTACGTAGCGTTGTCGCTGAAATCAATAGGAATGGAAACAGCCTTCTTCTGGTATGTGACCTTGATGGCCGTGGTGGCGTTTCTGGTTTCTTTGATGCTACATCGCAAAGGGAAGGGGATGCGTCTTTAGTGACGGGTCAGTTGCCAGACGGTATAGCCGGTGCTTGCACCGGCGACATCCCAGGCCAAATCCTTCCAGCTCCAGCCGCTCCCTTCGGGGCGGCTATCCCAAAGCTCTTTTGACGCCCCCAAACTGACAGAGAACATCAATCCAAACATGGCACTGCGATCCCGGCTCATCCCCTGATGCTGTGAATATTCATTTCCGGCGGCGGAAAGCATCGCCGAGGCGATAAAGTGTTGAGCTTTATCCTGCCCGCTCCAGCTATCGTTAGCCATATGGCTGCATCCAGAAAGTAACAATAGCGAACAGACAAAAAGAATACGCAAAACGTGGCCTCCAAAAAACAAACCCCGTACAGGACGGGGTTGTGATTACAGGATGCGGCTAATTAATCGGTCGATGCGGATACGGCGCAAACGGCGGATGAGTTTACGAACCTTCACCGGATAATCGGCAATACTTTGCAGATCGCGATAGTGCTTAACGATGGTGGTATGCTCGCGGATCAGCTCCAGTTCTTTCTCTCGCTGTGGCGCCAGCTCAAGTTGCGGATCGTGGATCAAAATGGCGTTTTCCAGATCCAGACGCCAGGCGCGCGGGTTCAGGTTATTACCGGTGATCAACATCCACTTATCATCAACCCACATCCCTTTTAGGTGATAGGTGTTGTCGTCATCTTTCCATAACCGAACCACTAGCTGGTCAGTATTGACGTAATACTGCAAACGGCTCAGGAAACGACGCAGATTGATCTCATAGAGATAAGGCAATGCGCCAATTATCTTGAAAGGTTCATCTTCCGGAATGTAGAAGTCGTTCGCGGTTTTATCACCAACAATAATTTCGACCTTTTTCCCTTCGCGCAGCAACTGGATAATATTGCGCACAAGGATTGCTGGCAGGTTGAAGTATGGCGTACAGATGGTTAGTTTCTGCTCGGCACAAGGCATAAGATGGAAAATGGTCTTGTTCAACAGACTCGATTTCCCCAGCCCCACTAGCGGCGTTACGGAAAGCTGATCGTTGTCGGCATCGCCCTGGAAATGATAAGCGGCATCACGCAGCTCCTGGCGGAACAGACGAATATCGTTCTTGATTTCCGGGCTTTTTGGCCGATTAACATCATCCAGACGATTAACGCCGCGGCCATTCATAATATTCTGTGTAACCCATTCAAACATAATGTCTGACATCTTACGGTTACGGATAAGATGATAACGGTCGTAGCGATATTTATCGTGCTGATGCAGGTAAACATCGTTCAGGCTGGCACCGCTATAAAGTACGCTATCGTCGATGATAAAGCCTTTAAAGTGCAGAACACCAAGGGCTTCACGGGTATTGATTGGAACGCCATAAACCGGAACATCTACGCCCGGATTTTCCTGCGCCATGCGGCAGTACCAGTCAGCGTTAGTGTTAGATGCCGCAGCGCCAATGCGTCCACGTTGTGCACGATGCCAGTCGACCAGCACCCGCACATCCAGTTCCGGACGCTGCCTTTTAGCTTCATACAACGCGTTCAGAATGCCTTTGCCACCGTCATCCTGTTCGAGATACAGGGCGACAATGCAAATGCGCTGCTTCGCGCTGGCTATTTTTTCCAGCAGCGTCTCCCGGAAGTCGGCGGGAGCGTAAAAGAAATCGACATCATCAACTGATTGAGAAATCTTGGGTAGTTGGGCAAGGTGTTGTTGATGTTTATTACGCTTAAATTTTGACAACATCACAGTGCATTTCTTCTCTGTTCATTGAAGGGTCCTCTGTGCAATGCAGACGACATAAGCGGGCAATAATAACACCAGTCCCGATTAAGTGGTCAACATTTCCAGTACCTTACTCATGATTCCTCGCGTTGGGCAAGATTTAGCGTAAGCCCAACGATCCCCTCTTCGAGCTGGATATCAACGTTAAACCCGAGCTTGCGGGCTAGCGCCACCATGCCACGATTGTTTGGCATCGTAATACCATTCAGACGTTGTAGTCCGTGATCTCGCGTATAGGTAATCAACTTTTCCATTAAGCGTCGACCTAAGCCTAACCCTTTGAGATCCGAGCGAACCAGCACAGCAAATTCGGCATCGATGTTATCAGGGTCGGAGATCGCACGCGTGACGCCGAGGATCTCTTCCGTTTGATCAATACGTCGTACCGCTACAAACGCCATTTCCCGATCGTAGTCGATCTGCGTCATGTTGGCTAAATCTTCATGAGTAAATTCGTTGATCTCGCTAAAGTAGCGGTAATAAAGATCTTCTTTGGTGACTCGCGAAATGAATTGCTGAAGTTGTGGCTCATCTTCTGGCAAAATCGGGCGGAACAAGCAGCGTTCACCGTTTTTCAATTCTACCCATTCTTCCAGCTGATGCGGATAAGGGCGCACTGCCAGCCGACTCTCGTTATCGCCTTCAAACGGCGCGATATCCAGCGTGACATCCAGCGCGGTAAATTCACTGCCAGAAGCCAGCAAAGGATGAATATCCAGACGCTGAATTTCCGGGCAATCGACAATCAGGTTGGAAACCTGCACCAGAAGCTGGCTCAAGCCTGCAACATCCAATGGGCGTAGCGCACTGCGCGCACGAATCTTTTTACTTTTGATCCCCTGAATAACCAGATAGCGGGCCAGGTTCATGTTCAGCGGCGGCAGTGCGACGACGGCTTGATCTTCAGGACGCCACTCCACACCTCCCTCACCCAGCATGATCAACGGCCCGAAAACCGGATCGTGCTCAACCACAACCCGCAACTCCTGAGCGCCAGCCCGGTTAGCCATACTTTGCACCAACAGGCCGTGGATCCGCGCCTGCGGCCATGCCATTTTTACGCGATCGAAAATAGCGTTTGCCGCTTGCTGGACTTCATTGGCTGTACGCAGGTACAGCATTACGCCCTGAACTTCCGATTTATGTGGAATATCCGGCGAACGCAATTTCAGCGCCACCGGATAACCAATCTGTTCGGCAATATGCACCGCTTCGGTGCTATCGCTGGCAATCCAGGTGGGGAGCGTGTTCATGCCATACGCTTGCAGGATAGGCTGAACTTCATGGGTATCGAGCGACGTAGCCCCTTCGGCAATCGCCTGTTGCAACAGAAGATGCGCTTCTGCGGTATTGGAAGTCAGATTGCTGGGCAACGCCGGCGTTTCGCGTAGTTGCTTCTGATTACGCCGGTACTCCACCATATGCATAAACGCGGTGATGGTGCCTTCCGGCGTGCGATAGGTCGGCAGCCCGGCTTCGCTGAATAAACGTCGTGCCTCTTGCGAGGAGTGCTCGCCGCACCAGTTCGTCAGCAAAGAGACATATTTGCTGCGGGGATGATGCTTTACCGCTTCAATTAATTCTTGCGCGCTTTCTGTTGCGGGAGCCGCTGCGCTGGGTGAATGAATAACCATCAGCGCATCAAAATCCTGGCTGTGGAGCAGAATGTCCAGCGTTTTGACATAATGCTCGCTGCTGGCGTCATCGCGCAGATCGAGCGGGTTAGAGATTGCCACATGTCCAGGCAGTGCATCGCGCAGTTTCTGGCAGGTTTCTTCGCTTAGCGTTGCCAGCTTGCCATTGTGTGACCATAAGGCATCCAGCGCCAGCGCGGCAGGCGCAGCACCGTTGCTGATAATCATCAACCGGTCGCCACGCAGCGGGCGCATATGGCTAAGGGTTTCCACCGCCGAAAACAGCTCGTGGGTGTCCTGTACCCGCAACAAACCGGCACGCTGAATAGCCGCATCCCACGCCGGATCCATTCCTGCCGTCGTGTTGAGCAGTCGCTGTGCCGCCGGGCTACGTCCGCTTTTAATCACCAGAATCGGTTTATTACGCGAGGCACTACGGGCCGCCGAAACAAAGCGTCGCGCGTCGCTTAACTGTTCGAGATAGAGCAGGATGGCGCTGGTTTTACTGTCGCGCGCAAGATAGTCGAGCAATTCATCAACGTCGATATCCAGGCTGTCGCCGAGCGCAATAAAGTAGGAAAAGCCCATCTCACGCTGTTGCGCCCAGTCGAGGATGGTGTTGGAGACGGCAGCCGATTGTGAAATAAACGCCAGCTTGCCGCGTTTAATCGGCACAGGCGAAAAGCTGGCATTCAGACCTTGCCAGGGAGCCAGTAAACCCAGACTGTTTGGTCCTAGCAGGCGCATGTTATGGCGCAGGGCGCAGGCGCGGAGATCTTCGTGTTGCGATGCCGGGGCGGAAAGAATAATGCAGGTTTTACAGCCTTTCTCGCCGAGCTCTTCCAGAAGAGCAAGATTACGGCTGGCATTAGTACATAAAACCGCAAGGTCGGGTGTAAAGGGCAAGCTGGCAATATCCGGCCAGGCCAACACACCCAACACCGCTTTCCAGGCTGGCGTCACCGGGAGTACCGGTCCGTTAAAGCCTCCCGCCAGCAGGTTACGCATCATCAGGTAACCTGCGCGATTGGGTTTCATCGATGCGCCAATTACCGCAATCGATTTTGGTCGCAGTAGTGCTTCCAGTCCTCGCTGACTCATACCGGTCTCCCGCAGAAGTGACCGAATGATTTTAAACGCTTTCTAACTGTTCTGCTGTGATGCTACCCAGATGTTGCGTTTTTCCTGCCAGATAGCGTGTTTTAAAGCGGGTAAAATGCTCGCCTAACCCTGCCGCCGCCCCGGTATCGCCGGCCATATCTAACAGTGCGATGGCTACCTCGGCAGTACAATATTGGCCTTCAGCCTGGGCTTCACGCAGGCGATAGGCAGAAAGCCGGGAAAGATCGACGGAAATGACGGGAAGATTATCCAGATACGGACTTTTACGAAACATCTTGCGAGCTTCCGGCCAGGTACCATCGAGCATGATAAACAGCGGTGGCTTACCGGCAGGTGGTGTGAAGATCACTTCCCGTTGCTCATCAGCATACGAGGCGGGAAAGACCACCATTGGTTGATAGTCCGGGTTTTGTACCAGATCCAGCAAATCCTGCGAGGGTTCGGTACGCGACCATTGAAACGCAACGGTATCAGGCAAAATATCAGCAATCAGACGCCCGGTATTACTGGGCTTCATTGGCTCGGTGTCGAACATCAGCAAACAGAAGCGACTTTTTGCTTGTGCTGGGGTAATTGTCGAACAGAGACATAATTTCTCTGGCAAAAGACAGCGTTGGCAGCGACGAACGCGATTACCGCGGGCAAGAAAAGGACGTGTTGCGCGCGCAATACGCTCGGCGCGTAACTGGAGAACAGCGTTTTCGGTCATAAGAGAGCGTCGAAAAAACGCCATTGTCGCAGAGGAGAAAACGGGGCACAAGATGCGCCCCGGTAAGATTAAAGAGATTCGTTCAGCCAGCTGTCGAACGGCGCTTTCGGTACTGCGCCATTAAGCATGTCGACAACCTGACCGTTTTTGAAAATCATGATCGTCGGTATACTACGAATTCCAAAGCGACTGCTCAATTCACGTTCAGCTTCGGTATTCACTTTCACAAAGCGCACTTTACCGCTACGCTCTTGCGCGACATCTTCAAAAATTGGTGCGAAATTACGGCAGGGGCCGCACCACGGTGCCCAGAAGTCGATCACCACAGGTAGATCATCCTTCAGCAATTTGTCGAGTGTTTCACCGGTCGCATTAATCACCTCTCCGTCAAACAAGTCGTGACCGCAGCGTCCGCATTTTGCCGCATCTTCGATCCGATCGTCGGGAATGCGATTGATGGCCTGACAATGGGTACAAACGGTATTCATAACTAACCTCGGGATGAGTAAGGAGACTTATCGGCAACGACGCCGGTATGTTTCTAATATGTTACATATTATCGGGGACATTGTTCCAGACAACAATCTGTTTTATTCAATAGGTATGATAGTCGCAGGCTTTGGTACGAAATCATGGCGAACCGCGCGGACTTCGGGTAATCTGCGCGCTTCGCGCAGCGCTGGTGGAGAAAAGCATGAACGATGAAATGAAAGGTAAAAGCGGCAAGGTCAAAGTGATGTATGTCCGCAGTGATGATGATTCTGATAAACGTACCCACAACCCGCGTACCGGGAAAGGGGGCGGGCGTCCAGGAAAATCTCGTGCTGACGGTGGCCGTCGCCCCGCCCGCGATGACAAACAGAGTCAGCCCCGTGACCGCAAGTGGGAAGATTCGCCGTGGCGCACGGTTTCCCGCGCGCCGGGTGATGAGACGCCGGAAAAGGCCGATCACGGTGGCATCAGTGGTAAAAGTTATATTGATCCAGAAGTTTTGCGTCGTCAGCGTGCGGAAGAAACCCGCGTCTACGGCGAAAATGCATGTCAGGCACTGTTCCAGAGCCGTCCGGAAGCGATTGTTCGCGCCTGGTTTATCCAGAGCGTAACGCCACGTTTTAAAGAAGCCTTGCGCTGGATGGCGGCAAACCGCAAAGCGTACCATGTGGTGGATGAAGCAGAATTGACAAAAGCGTCAGGCACGGAACATCACGGCGGCGTTTGCTTCTTGATCAAAAAGCGTAACGGTACAACCGTGCAGCAGTGGGTAAGCCAGGCAGGCGCGCAGGATTGTGTACTGGCGCTGGAAAACGAATCTAACCCGCATAACCTGGGTGGCATGATGCGCAGCTGCGCGCACTTCGGCGTGAAAGGCGTTGTGGTGCAGGATGCGGCACTGCTGGAGTCGGGGGCGGCTATCCGTACCGCAGAAGGCGGCGCAGAGCACGTTCAGCCGAT
The DNA here is from genome assembly GCF_046486385.1 of Escherichia sp. WS33. Taxonomy (NCBI): domain Bacteria; kingdom Pseudomonadati; phylum Pseudomonadota; class Gammaproteobacteria; order Enterobacterales; family Enterobacteriaceae; genus Escherichia; species Escherichia sp. WS33. The sequence goes on from NZ_JBJQLJ010000051.1 coordinate 8,417, forward strand.
TACTGGCGACAACATTGTTAACGTGCTGGATGATTTCCGTCAGGCAGGTTACACCGTAGTGACCACTTCCAGCGAGCAGGGTAAACCGCTGTTCAAAACCAGTCTGCCAGCGAAAATGGTACTGGTGCTGGGTCAGGAATATGAAGGGTTACCGGATGCCGCACGCGATCCGAACGATCTGCGCGTGAAGATTGACGGTACGGGCAACGTTGCCGGGCTGAATATCTCTGTCGCAACCGGCGTTTTGCTTGGTGAATGGTGGCGTCAGAATAAAGCCTGATAAATCAGCCGGGTGGCAACTCTGCCATCCGGCATTTCCCCGCAAATTTACTCACTCTCTGCCGGTAATACTGGCATCCAGTCAATCGGCGTCTCGCCACGTTGTTCCAGCCACTGATTTGCCAGCACAAAATGGTTGCAGCCAAAGAATCCACGATGCGCCGAAAGCGGCGACGGATGCGGTGCTTTCAGTACATGATGGCGTTGCTTATCTATAATCGCCCCTTTCTTTTGCGCATGTGATCCCCACAACAAAAACACCACGCCTTCGCGGTGCTGGTTAATCAGGCTGATGACTTTATCAGTAAACGTCTCCCAACCGAGGCTGGCGTGGGAATGCGCCTGACCTGCGCGAACCGTCAACACAGTATTGAGCAGCAGAACGCCCTGACGCGCCCAGCTTTCGAGATAGCCATGATTAGGGCGGGTGAAGCCCGGAATAGTATTTTCCAGCTCTTTATACATATTCAGCAGTGACGGAGGAGTGGCGATTCCGGGGCGAACGGAAAATGCCAGCCCATGCGCCTGTCCCGGTCCGTGATAAGGATCCTGGCCGAGAATCACCACTTTAACGTCACCCAACTCGGTAAAGCGGAACGCGTTAAAGACATCTTTTTGTGGTGGATAGATAGTGACGCCGGACTGCCGCTCGCTGGCGACGGTCTGAAGGGTATTAAGAAAATAGGGTTGCTGCTTCTCTTCAGCCAGCACGTCATGCCAGGTTAATTCGTTAGCCATCTCGCTCTCCTGCGAATCTTCAATCCGCCTAGCTTAACTGCTTATTTCTACAGAACAAAATCATGCTCATTTTTTAGACTTAAACGAGTGCAAAAAAATGTAAATTGGTAAAATTTCACACCCGCATAAGTTGATGTAAAACAATAAAATCCATTTGCGACCACAATCGATGTGTGGTTTTTATTGATTTAAATCAAGGAATCAAGGGTTGTTGAGGAGTATATATACACTCAAGCAACAATGGTTTTACCAATTGGCCGCGACAGGCTGAATAAATCAAATAATTTTGCCGGGGAGGCATCACATGATTACAGGTATCCAGATTACTAAAGCCGCTAACGACGATCTGCTGAACTCTTTCTGGCTGCTGGACAGCGAAAAAGGCGAAGCGCGTTGCATCGTTGCAAAAGCAGGTTATGCAGAAGATGAAGTGGTTGCAGTAAGCAAACTGGGTGACATTGAATACCGTGAAGTTCCAGTAGAAGTGAAACCAGAAGTTCGCGTTGAAGGTGGTCAACACCTGAACGTTAACGTTCTGCGTCGTGAAACTCTGGAAGATGCAGTTAAGCATCCGGAAAAATATCCGCAGCTGACCATCCGTGTATCAGGTTATGCAGTTCGCTTTAACTCTCTGACTCCGGAACAGCAGCGCGACGTTATCGCTCGTACCTTTACTGAAAGCCTGTAAGGCTTAAGTAGCAAGTTACTAAGCGGAAGAGGGCGACCTCTTCCGCTTTTTTAATTAATAGAAAATGCGTACCGCGCAATAGATCAGCAGCAGCGCGAGCACGATATTTAACTGGCGACCATACTGGCGAAACAATCGCTGAAACAGATGCCCCGCCAGCGCCCAGCACACATTACCAAACGTCCCAATCATCGCCAGCAAAACGCTGACGCCAACTACCCAGCTTAGCGCCTGTGTTTGCGGCAGAACAAACGTCGACAGTGCCGTAACACCGTACAAAATGATTTTGACGTTCACAAACTGCAAAGCAAAGCTGGCCCAAAAGCTGATTGGTTTTGCCTGAAGTCCGTCTTCCTTTGTTGGGCTGGTGGCGATTTTCCACGCCAGCCAGACAATATATGCCGCCCCCGCCCAACTCAAAAGGTGTACCGCTGCCGGGTCAATCACTGCCAGTGAAAATGAAATGCCCGCACACAGTAACATCACAATCAAAAATCCCAGACTCATCCCTGCCAGCACGCGGGTACTTTGACGAAATCCATGCGACGTAGCAGAGCTAAGGGCGAGAATATTGTTCGGTCCTGGCGTCATGGCGGTAATCAGGGTGTAAGTCCAAAAAGCACTTAAAAGGGTCGGTGTCACTTGTTATCTCCTCTGTTTTGGTAGACAGTACCCGACACGGAACATTTAAAAAAATGAATGTTTTTACATTCTAAATTCGATATTTTCGATAGGTTTGGGGTTATGGATCTGCGCCGTTTTATTACACTTAAAACCGTGGTGGAAGAGGGTTCCTTTTTGCGAGCTTCGCAAAAATTGTGCTGTACACAATCGACGGTGACTTTTCATATTCAGCAGCTTGAGCAGGAGTTCTCGGTACAATTGTTTGAGAAAATTGGTCGACGAATGTGCCTTACCCGCGAAGGAAAAAAGTTGCTGCCGCACATCTATGAACTTACCCGAGTGATGGATACGCTTCGTGAGGCTGCGAAAAAAGAGTCGGATCCGGACGGGGAACTACGCGTTGTTTCGGGCGAAACGTTGCTCTCTTACCGAATGCCGCAGGTGTTGCAGCGTTTTCGGCAACGCGCACCAAAAGTGCGTTTATCGTTGCAGTCGCTGAACTGTTACGTGATCCGTGATGCGCTACTGAATGATGAGGCCGATGTCGGCGTCTTTTATCGCGTAGGGAATGATGATGCCCTGAACCGACGAGAGTTGGGTGAACAATCGCTGGTGCTGGTGGCTTCACCGCAAATTGCAGATGTCGATTTTACTGAGCCGGGAAGACATAACGCCTGTAGCTTTATTATCAACGAACCGCAATGTGTCTTCCGGCAGATATTTGAGAGCACGCTGCGTCAGCGGCGGATCACGGTGGAAAACACCATTGAGCTGTTAAGCATTGAAAGTATCAAACGTTGTGTCGCGGCGAATATCGGTGTCAGTTACTTGCCCCGCTTTGCGGTGGAAAAAGAGCTTGAGAGCGGAGAATTAATTGAATTGCCTTTTGGCGAACAGTCGCAGACCATTACGGCCATGTGCGCACACCATGCTGGAAAAGCGGTTAGCCCGGCGATGCACACTTTTATTCAGTGTGTTGAAGAGAGTTTTGTGGCTGGATAAAAATAATGTCGGGATTAAACCCGGCATTTAACTTGTCGACAAAGTGCGCTTTATTCATGCCGGATGCGGCGTGAACGCCTTATCCGGCCTACAAGATCGTGAAAATTCAATATATTGCATGAGCCACGTAGATACTGTTATGGCCTGCAAGTTTTTTCCTGGTCCGGTTTCCCGGATTGCAGGCATGCCAGACACAGCGCCGTCAGGCGCTGTTTTTTTCATCCCTTCCGCGATTTTTACGCCGCTACCGG
>NZ_JBJQLJ010000052.1:0-10899 GCF_046486385.1 Escherichia sp. WS33
GCTTTTGCCGTTACGCACCACCCCGTCAGTAGCTGAACAGGAGGGACAGCTGATAGAAACAGAAGCCACTGGAGCACCTCAAAAACACCATCATACACTAAATCAGTAAGTTGGCAGCATCACCCATTTTATCACTACACATCCTTCAGGTATAAAAGATACACTCGCCTGGTTAGTTAACGCGAGTAAATTAATGACTGAGTTTGATGACAATGGGAAAATTATATTTAACCTTAATGCCTTAAAGTATACAAAAGCAAGTTACTTTGAAATACTTGGAGAGAAATATATAAAAATCACAACATCCAGCCCCTGGCTTTTAGAAAAGCTCGGTAAATATATTTTCTCTTCACGAGCGCCTCAAGTTCTGGAACTCGCTATTGGCTGGCGAGGAGCTTTATCTGAATCAATAAAAGGAGTTAAGTTCTGTATCTGGTTTTCAGTAGCCTGGAGAACCATAGAATTTATTATGAGTTCAGAGCGAGATCTGGTTAATTTTCTTGGCGATTTTTCAATGGATGTGGCCAAAGCAGTTATAGCCGGTGGTGTTGCAACCGCTATTGGAAGCCTGGCTTCTTTTGCCTGTGTTAGCTTTGGCTTTCCAGTAATTCTTGTCGGAGGAGCAATTTTACTGACAGGGATAGTGTGTACAGTTGTTTTAAATGAAATCGATGCTCAATGCCATTTATCAGAAAAATTAAAATATGCAATTAGAGATGGACTAAAATGGCAACAGGAACTTGATAAATGGAAAAGGGAAAACATGACTCCATTTATGTATGTTCTTAACACTCCACCCGTGATATGAGGATTAACCATACGTTTACATGTTAAATTAAAAGAGTTTCTTTCGATGTTTTTTATGGCCATATTATTTTTCCCTGCATTCAATGCTTCTTTGTTTTTTACCGGAGTTAAACCTCTATATTCAATAATAAAATGCTCCACGGAAATATTTTATGATTGGAGAATGTTGATTCTGTGCTTTGGTTTCATGTCGTTTTCCTTTTTAAATGTTCATGTAATTTTACTTACGATAATAAAATCATTCTTAATCAAAAAAACGAAGGTAGTCAATTTCGCCACAGACATAACAATACAGCTAACTCTTATATTTTTACTAATAGCTATCGTAATAGCACCTTTAATAGCTCCTTTTGTCACAGGATATGTCAATGCTAATTATCACCCCTGCGGTAATAATACGGGAATTTTCCCAGGAGCAATCTATATTAAAAATGGCATGAAATGTAATAATGAATATATTTCTCGCAAGGAAGATTCAGCAGTTAAATAATTAAATATTCTAAAACAAACAGTTTTTAACTCCGGATTCCATGTCCTTTCTTGCACTGTCTTTGTCAAGAAAAATTTCTTATGCAAAGAATTTTGTATTATTGCCGCCAGAAATTCCTGGCGGCAGATATAATTTATTATTGATAGCGGTTAACCAAATCTTTTACCATCGCTTTATAGGTCTTTTGCTTAAGTTGCATGATTTGCTGCTCTGTCATATCAGTCGTACTGGCTTCATTCTTGTCGGGCAATGGTGGAAGCACTTTATATTCATAATTCACCGGCGACCAGGTAGCCCACTCACCTGTTGCCACATCCACCAGCGTGAAACGTACCAGGTAGCGCAGGGAGATAGCGTCGGTGAGTTTTTCATTTTTATAGTCGGACCATACTGTTGATTTCAGCGCAGAGTCATATTTTCCTGTCTGCAATGTATCCTGGTAAACAATAATCGCTTTCTGATGTCCTTTTGCAGCCACAAAACGCAGTGCCTGCATCCAGTTCATATTCTCAGCACTGGCAACATCCTCGTTCTCATTTTTATCTTTGTTTTTGTTACAAGTCAGAGGCTTTTGCCTGTCCGGGATACCAGAGAATGTGGAAACAGTATAATATTTTCGCATCTCCTCCTGCATAATGGTTTCCGGTGCGCGGTTGCCGGATTGAACAAGTATTACAGGAGAATTAAGGGGAACGCGGAACTCATCTCCATCAAGCGCAGCTTGAATATCCTCTTCGGATACGGCCAGAGTGGTTTCATTACCGAATAAATCTTTGTCTGTCAGTTGCTGGGGAGTGTTTTTATTAATATTACTTTGTGTGACTTGAGCTTTTTTCTTCTTTTCATCAATAGAAGATTCAGAGGCACATCCTGCAAGCAGCGAGAATAACACACATATGCAACAAAGCTTTTTTGAATTCATAATTGGACACTCCCTCGCCTGTCATAATCATGGTAATGTTTAGCTAACGATTTTTAATTATATACTCCACTTGAATCAGAACAAACAAAAATAACAGTATATATAAATTCATTAAATCAATAGAAAAATGAAAATCATAACATTCAAATATATTTAAATTGAATGATTCGATAGTATGATTAAATATTAATGATATGGTCTACCATATGTGATTAACACATTTACAGCATAACAAAACCATAGACCGAAGAAATAGCGGGATTTAAATGCAAAAAAAACCGCAAAATTAAAAATCTTGCGGTTCTCTGAACTCATTTTCATGAGTGAATTTGGCGGAACGGACGGGACTCGAACCCGCGACCCCCTGCGTGACAGGCAGGTATTCTAACCGACTGAACTACCGCTCCGCGTTGTGTTCCGTTGGGAACGAGGCGAATATTACGGATTGCCTCACCCTTCGTCAACGGTTTTTCTCATCTTTTGAATCGTTTGCTGCAAAAATCGCCCAAGCCGCTATTTTTAGCGCCTTTTACAGGTATTTATGCCCGCCAGAGGCAGCTTCCGCCCTTCTTCTCCACCAGATCAAGACGGGCTTCATGAGCTGCAAGCTCTTCATCTGTCGCAAAAACAACGCGTAACTTACTTGCCTGACGTACAATGCGCTGAATTGTTGCTTCACCTTGTTGCTGCTGTGTCTCTCCTTCCATCGCAAAAGCCATCGACGTTTGACCACCGGTCATCGCCAGATAAACTTCCGCAAGGATCTGTGCATCGAGTAATGCCCCGTGTAGCGTTCGTTTACTGTTATCTATTTCGTAGCGGGCACATAACGCATCGAGGCTGTTGCGCTTACCAGGAAACATTTTCCTCGCCACCGCAAGGCTATCGGTGACCTTACAGAAGGTATTGGTCTTCGGAATATCGCGCTTAAGCAACGAAAACTCGTAGTCCATAAAGCCGATATCGAACGCTGCGTTATGGATCACCAACTCCGCGCCGCGGATATAGTCCATGAACTCATCGGCTACTTCGGCAAACGTGGGCTTATCGAGCAAAAATTCATCGGCAATACCATGTACGCCAAAGGCTTCCGGATCCACCAGCCGATCGGGTTTGAGATAAACATGGAAGTTATTGCCCGTCAGGCGACGGTTCACCACTTCAACGGCACCAATCTCAATGATCTTGTGGCCTTCATAGTGCGCACCAATCTGGTTCATACCGGTGGTTTCGGTATCGAGAACGATCTGGCGTGTAATTGCAGTGCTCATAGCGGTCATTTATGTCAGACTTGTCGTTTTACAGTTCGATTCAATTACAGGAAGTCTACCAGAGATGCTTAAACAGGTAGAAATTTTCACCGATGGTTCGTGTCTGGGTAATCCTGGACCTGGGGGTTACGGCGCTATTTTACGCTATCGCGGACGCGAGAAAACCTTTAGCGCAGGCTACACCCGCACCACCAACAACCGTATGGAGTTGATGGCCGCTATTGTCGCGCTGGAGGCGTTAAAAGAACATTGCGAAGTCATTTTGAGTACCGACAGCCAGTATGTCCGCCAAGGTATCACCCAGTGGATCCATAACTGGAAAAAACGTGGCTGGAAAACAGCAGACAAAAAACCAGTAAAAAATGTCGATCTCTGGCAACGTCTTGATGCTGCATTGGGGCAGCATCAAATCAAATGGGAATGGGTTAAAGGCCATGCCGGACACCCGGAAAACGAACGCTGTGATGAACTGGCTCGTGCTGCGGCAATGAATCCCACACTGGAAGATACGGGCTACCAAGTCGAAGTTTAAGCTTGTGGTTTACGACATTGCCGGGTGGCTCCAACCGCCTGGCGAATTCGTGGCTTGTTTTTACTCTGTTTCATCGGGTTTAGCGTTAAAGGAATAGTCCGTTTCCGGGCAACAATAAGTTGTAAGCAACCAAGCGCAGGAATATGCGCATTCAATAGTTTTCCTCCGTGTTTGTTCCACGGGAGAACGTGGAAACGGCTGGCGTGCAGCACTTCAAAATTCAACAAAGAGAGCCAGTCCAGTTGCCGCATCAGAGTAAACATCCGGCTGTTATAGGGCGAGGTTTTTCGCAATACCGGCACAAGTTTGCGTAATCCCATTAAACTAATGGGATTGAAGCCACTAATCACCAGCCAGCCATCATCAATCAATACCCGATCGGTTTCACGCAATAAACGATGCGGATCGGTGCACCACGGCAATGTATGTGCCAGTAGACAAACATCAACGGATTTATCGGCAAAAGGAAGATGAAGTGGATCCGCCTGCACCTGGACGGGCATTCCTTGCGCAGAAACATTCACTTGATGAGAAACCGCGCACGCTTCGCAATTGATTTCTGCGCTTAAATTGCCAATCTTAAGCAGATGAAAACCATACATTTTAGTGAACCACGGGTTGAGCTGGCGCTCCAGCGCCTTGCGATAAAGCTCTCCCCAGGGCAAATCGCCCCAGCGATCAGGAGCCACGACAGTTTGAGGGACTCTTGCCGGTTTCATCACAACCTTCCGTTTCACACTAAGAGGTAATCTATGAATCTTAACAGTATTCCCGCCTTTGATGACAATTACATCTGGGTTTTGAATGATGAAGCAGGTCGCTGCCTGATTGTCGATCCCGGAGACGCAGAGCCGGTATTAAACGCCATTGCCGCCAATAACTGGCAACCGGAGGCCATATTTCTCACCCACCATCATCACGATCACGTTGGCGGCGTAAAAGAACTGGTGGAAAAGTTTCCGCAAATTGTGGTGTATGGTCCACAAGAGACACAAGATAAGGGAACAACACAGGTAGTCAAAGATGGCGAAACTGCCTTCGTTTTGGGGCATGAATTTAGTGTAATTGCCACACCGGGTCACACTTTAGGACATATCTGTTACTTCAGTAAACCTTATCTATTTTGCGGCGACACGCTGTTTTCTGGTGGGTGTGGTAGGTTGTTTGAAGGGACAGCATCACAAATGTATCAATCACTTAATAAGTTAAGTGCGTTACCTGACGATACATTGGTATGTTGTGCTCATGAATATACGTTATCAAATATGAAGTTTGCTTTGAGTATTCTTCCGCACGATTTGTCCATAAATGATTATTATCGTAAAGTTAAGGAGTTACGGGCAAAAAATCAAATAACACTACCCGTAATTCTGAAAAATGAGCGGCAAATTAATGTTTTTTTAAGAACGGAAGATATTGATTTAATTAATGTAATTAATGAAGAAACATTATTGCAACAACCTGAAGAGCGTTTTGCATGGTTAAGGTCAAAGAAAGATAGGTTCTGATAAAACTTTCTTGTCATCGGCTCCGTTCGCCGTTATGATCGGTCGTCTTTTAAGCAACTATTGACACACACATGAAGGCAAAAGCGATATTACTCGCCTCTGTCCTGCTCGTGGGTTGCCAGAGTACCGGCAACGTTCAACAGCACGCACAGAGCCTTTCTGCAGCTGGTCAAGGGGAAGCAGCAAAGTTTACAAGTCAGGCACGATGGATGGACGATGGGACGTCTATCGCGCCAGATGGTGACTTGTGGGCTTTCATTGGCGACGAGCTAAAGATGGGAATTCCGGAAAATGACCGGATTCGCGAACAGAAACAGAAATATTTACGCAATAAGAGCTATCTCCACGATGTAACTTTACGGGCAGAGCCGTATATGTACTGGATAGCAGGGCAAGTTAAAAAACGTAACATGCCTATGGAACTGGTACTACTACCCATAGTGGAGAGCGCTTTTGATCCTCACGCAACGTCTGGCGCCAATGCCGCAGGCATCTGGCAGATCATTCCGAGCACGGGGCGCAATTATGGTTTGAAACAGACCCGCAATTATGACGCGCGTCGCGATGTTGTTGCTTCAACAACTGCCGCGCTGAATATGATGCAGCGTCTGAACAAAATGTTTGACGGCGACTGGCTTCTGACCGTAGCGGCTTATAACAGCGGCGAAGGTCGGGTCATGAAGGCAATTAAAACGAACAAAGCGCGTGGGAAATCCACGGACTTCTGGTCGTTACCGTTGCCGCAGGAAACGAAGCAGTACGTGCCTAAAATGCTGGCATTGAGTGATATTCTCAAAAACAGCAAGCGTTATGGCGTACGTCTGCCAACGACCGATGAAAGCCGTGCTCTGGCGCGTGTGCACCTGAGCAGCCCGGTTGAAATGGCGAAGGTTGCAGATATGGCGGGGATTTCCGTCAGCAAGCTGAAGACATTCAACGCTGGCGTGAAAGGCTCCACGCTGGGCGCAAGTGGTCCGCAATACGTGATGGTGCCAAAGAAGCATGCAGATCAACTGCGTGAATCTCTCGCTTCAGGCGAAATTGCTGCTGTACAGTCGACGCTGGTTGCCGACAATACGCCGCTTAACAGCCGTGTTTACACCGTACGCTCTGGCGACACGCTTTCAAGTATCGCTTCACGTCTCGGCGTAAGCACCAAAGATTTGCAGCAGTGGAACAAACTGCGCGGATCTAAGCTGAAGCCAGGCCAAAGTTTGACGATTGGTGCAGGCAGTAGCGCACAGCGACTGGCAAACAACAGCGATAGCATTACGTATCGTGTGCGCAAAGGCGATTCGCTTTCAAGCATTGCTAAACGCCACGGCGTGAACATCAAAGATGTGATGCGCTGGAACAGCGACACTGCGAATCTGCAACCAGGCGACAAGCTGACGTTGTTTGTGAAAAACAACAACATGCCAGATTCCTGACAAACCAGATAATAAAAAGGCACCGATTCCCCCGGTGCCTTTTTTATTTATGCTGCTTTATGTGCTTCTACCATGATGATATCACTGGTGAAAGAGCCATCATTCTGCAAGGCAAAATACGTTCTCACCTCTGTCGATGCGCTCTGTTGGTAAATGCGAATAGCGTCTACTAACGCTTCTGGCGTACGCATTCTCGCGACCCATGAAGAAAATTCCAGCGGTAACTTATCTGTAATTAAATTATCAACTATCAGATTGGCTTCATTGATTAACCTCAACCACTCACCGCTGGCGTAGTTTCGTACGTGAGAGGTATCGCGTAATGCTTCTACCGTCTGTAACCAGATGTCGCGCACTGGATGACCCGGAGACATTACGTCCATCACAATCATCCTACCGCCAGGTTTCAATATCCGGTTCACTTCACGCAGTGCTGCACCAACATCATGCCAGTGATGGGCAGAATAACGGCTGATAACAATATCAAATGCGTTATCGGCAAATGGCAGACTTTCGGCATAACCCTGGCGGGTGGTGATATTTTTCAGTTGCCGGACTTCGGCAGCTTGTGCCACGACATCCAGCATGTGGGCAGATAAGTCATACGCCACCACCGTGCTCACGTTTTGCGCAGCGACAAAGCTGGCATGCCCTGCTCCGCAGCCCATATCAAGTACACTTGCACCAGGATAATCAGCCAGACGCACCGCCAGGCGCTGTAAATCTCGTCCGGATGCATGTACGGTACTGGTCAGATATTCGCAGGCTTGAGAGCTAAACTGCTTTTCTACGTGGTCATGGTGGGATTGTGTTGTCATTGCGCTGTCCTTTTGTTGTTTGAGTATAAAAGGACAGCGCCAAACGTTGGTCTGCCCTGTGGCAGACCTGACATACCTTATTTATCAGGCTTGCCGGGACTGAATTCAACGAGTAGCGGATTGTGATCGGAAGCGCGCGTAACCAATACAGAAGCTTCGCTGACGTTCAGACCACGGTAGAAAACAAAATCGAGCGGGCGGCCAAACGCCCGACGGCGCTGATCATCGGTAAAACGCACCTGGCGCAGCGACATTTCCCGCGCAAAGCGATATAACGCGTTCATCCTTCTACGGCTCCAGGCATTGAAATCTCCCGCCATAATGACCGGGCCGCTGTGGTGAGCTATCTGATCACCAATAGGAAGTAACTGCTTACTATAGACATCCACGCCCAGACTGAAGTTGACGGCGTGTATATTAACCACCATCAACAGGCGGGTGTCAGGTAATGGATAGACCGTCACCAGTGCCGACTTCGCCAGACGCAAAATGGGTTCTCGTTCACGTAACGGGCAGCAATACACTGGATGCGCCGCCGAAAGGGTCATTACACCGGAAGGATGTTGTGGCAGCACGAAAGCGGGCACCTGATCGGCGGCAAGATAGTTAGCGGTCGCAAACTGTACTAACTCTGGCGTTGTCTGCGCTTCCTGCAATAACACCAGATGTGCATCTTTGCCGTAGTTCTTTAATACCGACAACCATTCAGCGCGTTGCTGTTTGTATATGTTCCACACCAGGATCCGAATACGCTCTTCGGTACTTAACGGTTCTCCAGGTGGTAATGCCTGGCCGATGCTCGCAAAAGACCCCGGCGGTAAGATCCTTTCCGCAGGTTGTCCGGCAACATAGCGCATGGCATAGGTGTTTTTTCGCACTTTTGACTTTGAAACCTCTATTACGTCAACCCTTCCGCACTCGGGAGGGTTCTACTGTTATAGGGATTTTAGCTCACTCTTTCAACGAGCAATTGTATATTGTTATGTAAGCAAGTGCTTACACAGGTCAGAATTTTGCTCATTATTGAGAACATTAAATCGGATGACATATCACGCATCCTGATGGTTTAATGACAAATAAATTCAAAATATCTCTTCTATTTTGCAACAGGAGCAAAAATGAAAGCCACGTCGGAAGAACTCGCCATTTTTGTTTCGGTCGTAGAAAGCGGCAGCTTTAGCCGGGCAGCGGAACAATTAGGGCAAGCAAACTCAGCGGTAAGCCGGGCAGTGAAAAAGCTGGAGATGAAACTTGGCGTTAGCCTGCTTAATCGGACCACGCGACAACTTAGCCTGACGGAAGAAGGCCAGCGTTATTTTCGTCGCGTACAGTCAATTTTGCAGGAGATGGCAGCGGCAGAATCAGAAATTATGGAGACGCGTAATACACCGCGTGGACTGTTGCGCATCGATGCCGCAACTCCAGTGGTGCTGCACTTTCTGATGCCGTTGATTAAGCCTTTCCGTGAACGCTATCCGGAAGTCACTTTATCGCTAGTCTCCTCCGAAACGATTATTAATTTGATCGAAAGAAAAGTGGATGTCGCGATACGCGCTGGTACGTTAACGGATTCCAGCTTACGTGCCAGGCCGTTATTTAACAGTTATCGAAAAATTATCGCCTCCCCCGATTATATTTCCCGCTACGGGAAGCCAGAAACGATCGACGATTTAAAGCAACATATTTGCCTGGGATTCACTGAACCCGCTTCCCTCAATACCTGGCCGATAGCCCGTAGCGATGGACAATTACATGAGGTGAAGTACGGTTTGTCATCCAATAGTGGGGAAACACTGAAACAGCTTTGCCTGAGTGGCAACGGGATTGCGTGTTTGTCCGACTACATGATCGACAAAGAAATCGCTCGCGGAGAATTGGTGGAGTTAATGGCAGATAAAGTGTTGCCAGTGGAAATGCCATTCAGTGCCGTCTATTACAGCGACCGTGCGGTAAGTACGCGCATCCGGGCTTTTATCGATTTCCTTAGCGAGCATGTAAAAACAGCTCCCGGAGGAGCTGTCAGAGAGGCTTAATCCCATTCAGGAGCCAGACCTTCCGGGCTAACCAGGCGGTCGTTGCAATCCAGTGCGGCGATCGCTTTTTTATCTTCGGCATCAAGCTGTAAATTTTGTGCCTTAAGATTACTTTCCAGGTTTTTACGTTTAGTAGAAGAAGGAATTACTGAGTAACCTTCCCCCATAGCCCACGCCAGAATCACTTGTGCCGGAGTCGCATTGTGTTTAGCTGCGATACGAGCAATAACCTCATCTTTCAGGGCCTTACCATACGCCAGCGTCATATAGGAAGTAATATGGATGCCGTGCTGTTTAGCCCAGGCAACCACTTTACGGTTTTGCAGATAAGGAGAGAGTTCAATCTGGTTAGTAGCGATGTTTTCAGCACCAACAGCAGCAATCGCTTTTTCCATCAACGGGATCGTGAAGTTGGAAATACCGATCTCACGCGTCAGCCCTTGTTTTTTGGCTTCCAGCAGCGCCTGCATAAACTCTTCAACAGAGACTTCATCGTTTGGTGACGGCCAGTGGATTAGCGTCAGATCAACATAATCGGTACGCAATTTTTGCAGGCTCTCTTTCAGACTTGGGATCAATTTGTCTTTGCTGAGATTTTCAATCCAGATTTTAGTGGTGATGTAGAGTTCATGACGTGGCACGCCACTTTCTGCAATCGCCTGACCTACTGCGGCTTCGTTATCATAGATTTGTGCGGTATCAATTGCGCGATAACCAAGTTCAAGCGCCGTTATCACAGATGAAATAACAACGTCGTCTTTCAGACGGAAAGTACCTAAACCAAATGCAGGGATAGCCATAATATGCCTCTTTTAATGCTATTTTCGTTAACTGAGGTGATTATGGGCTTCAGACTGTTGAGGAAAAAGAGCGTAAAATGCAGAGGATTTTTGCGATTCTGGCAATAATAGATATACAGACGAAAAAAAACCTCGAGCGTTAACTCGAGGCTTCTTAATAAGTGGCGGAACGGACGGGACTCGAACCCGCGACCCCCTGCGTGACAGGCAGGTATTCTAACCGACTGAACTACCGCTCCACCGAATTCTTTTACAACCACCGGTTTTATGACCGGCTTACTGCTTAAT
>NZ_JBJQLJ010000053.1:0-10316 GCF_046486385.1 Escherichia sp. WS33
CCGCTGCATAAATCTACGCAACAGGTTAGAACCCAAGGCCCGATACGGCATGCGGACTGCAGGCAGAGAAAACTGGCCGATTTTCTCTGCACTGGAGGGATAATACAAGGCCTGATAAGCGAAGCGCTATCAGGCATTTTTCCCTAACCCGCCAAAAAGAACCTGAACGCCGGATTATTGGTTTCGTCGTGGCAATCGTAGCCCAGCTCATTTAGCCGGGTTTCGAAATCCGGTTCATGGTCGCCGAGTTCGAACGCCGCCAGTACGCGCCCGTAGTCGGTGCCATGGCTGCGATAGTGGAACAAAGAAATGTTCCAGTGCGTACCCAGCGTGTTGAGGAAGCGCAGCAGCGCGCCCGGTGATTCCGGGAATTCGAAGCTGTAGAGGCGTTCCTGCAACGGATGTGACGGACGCCCGCCGACCATATAGCGCACATGCAACTTCGCCATTTCGTCGTCGGAGAGATCCACCACGCTGTAGCCGCCGTCGTTGAGCATCTGCAAAATTTCTTTGCGCTCTTCGAGGCCGCGGCTCAGGCGCACGCCGACAAAGATGCAGGCGTTTTTGGCATCGGCAAAACGGTAGTTGAACTCGGTGACCGATCGCCCGCCAAGCAGTTGGCAGAATTTGAGGAAGCTGCCTTTTTCTTCCGGAATGGTCACCGCCAACAACGCTTCACGCTGTTCGCCCAGTTCGCAGCGTTCCGAGACGTAGCGCAGGCCGTGGAAGTTCACGTTGGCACCGGAAAGAATATGCGCCAGCCGTTCGCCGCGAATGTTGTGCTGGGCGATATATTTTTTCATTCCCGCCAGCGCCAGCGCGCCAGAGGGTTCCGCCACCGCGCGCACATCTTCGAATAAATCCTTCATCGCCGCACAGATCGCATCACTATCGACGGTGATGATGTCGTCGAGATACTCCTGGCATAAACGGAAGGTTTCGTCACCGATGCGTTTTACCGCTACGCCTTCAGCAAATAGCCCTACGCGCGGCAGATCAACCGGATGACCCGCATCCAGCGCTGCTTTCAGGCAGGCGGAGTCTTCCGCTTCTACGGCGATCACTTTGATTTGTGGCATCAGTTGTTTGATCAGCACCGCAACGCCCGCCGCCAGACCGCCGCCGCCGACTGGCACAAATACGCGGTCGAGATGGGCGTCCTGCTGGAGCAGTTCCAGCGCCAGCGTGCCTTGCCCGGCAATCACCATCGGATGGTCGAACGGCGGCACCCAGGTGAACCCCTGCTGCTGTGACAGTTCGATCGCTTTAGCTTTCGCTTCGTCAAAGTTCGCGCCATGAAGCAGCACTTCGCCGCCGAATCCACGTACCGCATCGACTTTGATGTCGGCGGTGGCGGTTGGCATAACGATCAGGGCCTTCACGCCTAACCGCGCAGAAGAAAACGCGACGCCCTGCGCGTGGTTACCCGCAGAAGCAGTGATCACGCCGTGCGCTTTTTGTTCTTCCGTCAGGCCCGCCATCATGGCGTATGCGCCGCGCAGCTTAAAGCTGTGCACTGGCTGGCGATCTTCGCGCTTCACCAGAATGACGTTATCAAGACGCGACGACAGTTTTTCCATTTTTTGTAGCGGCGTAACCTGCGCCGCCTCGTAAACCGGCGCACGCAGCACTGCTCTTAAATATTCGGCACCTTCCGGAGCACCGGACAGGGGTTGCGAGTCAGCCATTATTAACCCCCCAGTTTCGATTTATCGCGCACCGCACCTTTGTCGGCGCTGGTTGCCAGGCTGGCGTAGGCGCGCAGGGCAAAGGAAACCTGACGTTCACGGTTTTTCGGCGTCCAGGCTTTGTCACCCCGAGCTTCCTGCGCTTCACGACGCGCCGCCAGTTCGGCATCGCTTACCTGTAACTGAATGCCACGGTTCGGGATGTCGATAGCGATCAGGTCACCATCTTCAATCAGGCCAATGCTGCCGCCGCTTGCCGCTTCCGGTGAGACGTGGCCGATGGAAAGACCAGAGGTGCCGCCAGAGAAACGACCGTCGGTGATCAGCGCACAGGCTTTACCGAGACCCATTGATTTCAGGAAGCTGGTTGGGTAGAGCATTTCCTGCATGCCAGGGCCGCCTTTCGGGCCTTCATAGCGGATCACCACCACATCGCCCGCGACAACTTTGCCACCGAGGATCGCTTCTACCGCGTCGTCCTGGCTTTCGTACACTTTCGCCGGGCCGGTGAATTTGAGGATGCTGTCATCGACGCCCGCGGTTTTAACGATGCAGCCGTTTTCTGCGAAATTACCGTAGAGCACCGCCAGGCCGCCGTCTTTGCTGTAGGCGTGTTCCAGCGAGCGGATACAGCCATTGGCGCGATCGTCATCGAGAGAATCCCAACGGCAATCCTGCGAGAATGCCTGTGTGGTACGAATACCCGCAGGGCCGGCGCGGAACATATTTTTTACCGCGTCATCCTGGGTCAGCATAACGTCGTATTGTTCCAGCGTTTGCGGCAACGTCAGGCCAAGTACGTTTTTCACATCACGGTTCAGTAACCCCGCGCGATCCAGTTCGCCGAGAATACCGATAACACCACCAGCACGGTGAACATCTTCCATATGGTATTTCTGGGTGCTCGGCGCAACTTTACACAGCTGTGGAACCTTGCGGGAAAGCTTATCGATATCACTCATGGTGAAGTCGATTTCCGCTTCCTGCGCCGCCGCCAGCAGGTGAAGTACTGTGTTAGTCGATCCACCCATCGCGATATCCAGCGTCATGGCGTTTTCAAACGCCGCCTTACTGGCGATATTACGCGGCAGTGCACTTTCGTCGTTTTGCTCGTAATAACGTTTGGTCAATTCAACAATGCGTTTACCAGCATTAAGGAACAGCTGCTTACGGTCGGCGTGGGTTGCCAGCAGCGAGCCGTTGCCCGGCTGCGACAGGCCCAGCGCTTCGGTCAGGCAGTTCATTGAGTTAGCGGTAAACATCCCGGAGCAGGAACCGCAGGTCGGACACGCGGAACGTTCAACCTGATCGCTCTGGGAGTCAGATACTTTCGGGTCTGCGCCCTGGATCATCGCATCAACCAGATCGAGCTTGATGATCTGATCGGAAAGTTTGGTTTTCCCGGCCTCCATCGGGCCGCCGGAAACAAAGATCACCGGAATATTCAGGCGCAGGGAAGCCATCAGCATCCCCGGGGTGATTTTGTCGCAGTTAGAGATGCAGACCATGGCGTCGGCGCAGTGGGCGTTGACCATATACTCAACGGAATCAGCGATCAGTTCGCGAGATGGCAGTGAATAAAGCATCCCCCCGTGGCCCATGGCAATCCCATCATCCACCGCAATGGTGTTGAACTCTTTGGCAACGCCGCCAGCCGCTTCAATTTGTTCGGCGACCAGTTTACCGAGATCGCGCAGATGGACGTGACCCGGTACAAATTGGGTGAACGAGTTCACAACCGCGATAATCGGCTTGCCAAAATCGGCGTCGGTCATTCCGGTGGCGCGCCACAGCGCACGAGCACCCGCCATATTACGACCATGAGTGGTGGTGGCGGAACGGTACTTAGGCATACTTTATTTACTCCCAGTGTCTGTCTCGTAAATGGGACGGTGCGTGCCGTCCCATTTTTTGTATTTATTGATTAACTTGATCTAACCAGCCCCATTTATCTTCGGTTTCGCCAGTGAAGAGGCCGAAGAAGGCTTGCTGAATGCGTTTGGTAACCGGGCCACAACGGCCTTCGCCAACCTGAATACCGTCTACGCTGCGCACTGGCGTGATTTCTGCCGCAGTACCGGACATAAACACTTCATCCGCCAGGTACAGGGATTCGCGCGACAGAACCTGCTCACGCACTTCAATTCCCAGCTCTTTCGCCAGTTTGATGATGGCATCACGGGTAATACCCGGCAGCGCGGAGGAGGTGAACGGTGGGGTGAACAGCACACCATCTTTCACTTCAAACAGGTTTTCGCCTGCGCCTTCAGAGATATAACCGTTCACATCCAGCGCGATACCTTCCTGATAACCGTGGCGGCGCGCTTCGCTACCCACCAGCAGGGAAGAGAGGTAGTTACCACCGGCTTTTGCCGCGGTTGGGATGGTGTTTGGTGCTGCGCGGTTCCAGGAGGAAACCATCGCATCGATCCCCTGCTCCAGCGCTTCTGCGCCCAGATACGCTCCCCACGGGAAAGCAGCGATAATCACGTCGGTTGAGTATCCCGCTGGCGGGTTTACTCCCATGCCAACATCACCGACGAAGATCAGCGGACGGATATAGGCGCTGGTGAGATTATTTTTGCGGATCACGTCACGACAAGCTTCCATCAGCTCATCAATGCTCTGCGAAACCGGGAAGCGATAGATTTTGGCGGAGTCATGCAGACGCTGCATATGCTCACGATGGCGGAATACAACCGGTCCTTTGTGCGAGTCGTAGCAACGGATGCCTTCA
The DNA here is from genome assembly GCF_046486385.1 of Escherichia sp. WS33. NCBI lineage: Bacteria > Pseudomonadati > Pseudomonadota > Gammaproteobacteria > Enterobacterales > Enterobacteriaceae > Escherichia > Escherichia sp. WS33. Next base: position 4,426 of record NZ_JBJQLJ010000053.1, read on the forward strand.
AAAACCGAAGTGCCATAGTGCAGCGCGTGCGACATCACATGCACCTTCGCGTCTTCCCAGCGAACCATCTCCCCATTGAACCAAATGTAATCAGCTTTCTTCGTGGTCATTTTTATATTCCTTTTGCGCTCAGGCGCGGATTTGTTGTGATGTGGTTGTGCTCTGGCAGATGGCAACGTGTGCGACGTCCACCAGTTTATTTAACTGACTAAACAGTAAGTCGACCGACCGTGGGCTGGCAACGGTCAATTCGATATTTATATTTTGTGCATCGCTGGCGGCGGCCATATTCATTGAGCAGACGTGGAAACCACGATGACGCACCACGCGTAAAACACGTTCTAAGGTTTCCGGATTGAAGCGAGCCGATACATTGACCTGATGTTGCATCATGATAATTTCTCCAACATTTCTGAATTACTGGCACCAGGCGGCACCAGCGGCCAGACGTTCTCAAGTTCGTCGATTGAGACATGAAGCAGGTATGGCCCATCACTGTTCAGCATGGTGTCGAGTGCCGCTTCAACCTGGTCTTTACGGGTGATGTGTTGGCCAGGGATGCCGAAGGCGCTGGCTAACATGAGAAAATCGGGGTTATCGGTAAGGGTGGTTTCGCTATATCGTTCCTGGAAAAACAGTTGCTGCCATTGTCGAACCATCCCTAACCGTTGGTTATCGAGTAAGACGATTTTCAACGGTAACTGCTTACGTTTTACGGTGCCCAGCTCTTGTACATTCATCATGAAAGAGCCGTCACCGGAGATACAGACGACGGTATCGTTCGGTCGCGCGACTTGCGCGCCAACCGCCGCCGGTAAACCGAAACCCATGGTGCCTAAGCCGCTGGAGGTGATGAAATTTTCCGGGCGAGTATGGGCGATGTGCTGCGCAGCCCACATCTGGTGCTGCCCCACATCTGTGGTCACGACGCAATCCGCAGGTTTACGATCCGACAGTTGTTTTAACAACAATGGCGCGTAGATAGCGTCACCGGGATGGTCGTAACGCCAGGCATGTTCATCACGCAGCTGCGCGCAGTGTAGCTGCCAGTCATTGATATTTAACGGCTGCTGTAATGCTGGTAACAGAGCATTTAAATCACCTTGTAATGCCACATGTGCCTGACGCAGCTTGTTCATTTCTGCCGGGTCGATATCCATATGGATAACACTGGCGTGTGGTGCGAAGGTGTTCAGTTTGCCGGTCACCCGGTCATCAAAACGTGCACCCACGGCGATCAGCAAGTCGCACTCCTGCACCGCGAAGTTCGCCGCTTTGGTGCCATGCATTCCCAGCATGCCCAGATAGTACGGATAATCTGCTTCAACTGCGCCCAGCCCTTTCAGCGTGCAGGTGGCAGGCATTTTTGTGGTAGCGAGAAATTCTCGTAAAGCAGGAACTGCCTGCGCCATACCCACGCCACCACCAACGTACAGCATCGGTTTTTGCGCTTTTGCCAGCATCTGGCGCACTTGCTCGACTTCGGCATGTGGGAAAGTCACTTCGTTTTCAACGGTGGTGAACCACGGTTCCAGGTCGCCGCTGGCTAACTGGATATCTTTTGGGATATCGACCAGAACCGGACCAGGACGACCTGAGCTGGCAACGTCGAATGCTTCAGCCATAATGCGCGGCAACTCTTCCAGCGACTGCACCAGAAAGCTGTGCTTGGTACAGGCTAACGACAATCCCAGGACATCCACTTCCTGAAATGCGTCAGTGCCGATAAACGGTGCGGACACTTGACCGGTGATGGCAACAACAGGGATAGAATCTAACAGTGCGTCCGCAAGCCCGGTTATCAGGTTGGTTGCGCCCGGACCAGACGTGGCGATACATACGCCAGTTTTGCCGGTAGCACGAGCATAACCGATAGCCGCCATTGCCGCACCCTGCTCATGTCGGCACAGCAAGTGCTCCACGCCGCCGTCATACAATGCATCGTAAACCGGCATAATTGCGCCACCCGGATAACCGAAAACGGTGTTCACACCCTGTGCCCGCAACGCATGTACCACCCACTGTGCGCCATTCATAGTTAGTTCCCCGTCCTGAATCTTGAGAAACAGAATTTTGTGCTGTTATTCATTGTCTGCTCCTCGGTTATGTTTTTAAGGTCAAAAAAAACCCCCGGACCTTTCGGTGCGGGGGTCTTAGTTCGTTAAGGCTTGATCTCTAAGCCTTTCCTCGTCCAAGTGCAGCCCCGCACGGTGGGATAATAATCACCACCACGCTAATCACGACCAAGCTAATCACTCGTAGAAGGGCTGTCATTTTGTCTTTTCTTGCATCTTGTTCGAAGGAATGCCTAAAGAGTTACCATAGATTTTGCGAATAGCACAAGATATTTTTTGGCCGTTTTTTATGATGGCTTTAATAATTTCAATAGAAATTGTTGTTTTTTAAAAAGAAAATAGTGAGTGAAAAAAATTCAATTTCAGTACGAATGTTGTTCCCTCCCTCGTAGTTCATCCTTTGTCCGCTGCATTTTTGCGAGCATCATTCCACCGCCAGAACAACTCAACTTCACTTGCACAAATAAACAGGAATCAGCCACTAAAATTCACGAATTAGCGGGCTACAGCAGCGATATCTTATGCACATAATGGTGACTCAAGGAGGGCTTATGTCACTGTCAATTGTTCATACCCGCGCAGCCCTGGGAGTAAATGCGCCCCCAATCACTGTTGAGGTACATATCAGTAAAGGTCTACCCGGCTTAACGATGGTGGGCTTACCAGAAACAACTGTAAAAGAAGCTCGCGATCGCGTGCGCAGCGCCATTATCAATAGCGGATATGAATATCCGGCGAAAAAAATCACCATCAACCTGGCTCCAGCCGATCTGCCAAAAGAAGGGGGACGATATGATTTACCTATCGCCATTGCGTTGCTGGCGGCCTCAGAACAGCTTACAGCCAATAAGTTAGATGAATATGAATTAGTCGGAGAACTGGCGCTTACAGGCGCTCTGCGTGGCGTTCCCGGCGCAATCTCCAGTGCAACTGAAGCTATTAAGTCGGGCAGAAAAATTATCGTCGCGAAAGATAACGAAGATGAAGTGGGGCTAATTAACGGTGAAGGATGCCTGATAGCCGATCATCTGCAGGCTGTCTGTGCGTTTCTGGAAGGTAAGCACGCTCTCGAACGCCCGAAACCAACTGATGCAGTATCCCGGGCGCTACAACATGATCTCAGTGATGTTGTCGGTCAGGAGCAAGGAAAGCGAGGACTGGAAATTACCGCCGCTGGCGGGCACAACCTTTTACTGATTGGGCCGCCGGGAACAGGTAAAACAATGCTCGCCAGCCGTATTAATGGCCTGTTGCCAGATTTAAGCAATGAAGAGGCACTGGAGAGCGCTGCGATATTAAGTCTGGTAAATGCTGAATCAGTACAAAAACAATGGCGGCAGCGCCCGTTCCGCTCACCGCATCACAGTGCGTCGTTAACTGCGATGGTGGGCGGTGGTGCAATTCCAGGGCCAGGTGAAATTTCGTTGGCGCATAACGGCGTGCTTTTTCTTGATGAGCTACCTGAATTTGAACGGCGTACACTGGATGCCTTGCGAGAGCCGATTGAATCCGGGCAGATCCATCTTTCACGCACACGAGCCAAAATAACCTATCCAGCCCGTTTCCAGCTTGTTGCGGCGATGAATCCCAGCCCTACCGGACATTATCAGGGAAACCATAACCGCTGCACGCCAGAACAGACATTACGTTATCTCAACCGGCTCTCGGGGCCCTTTCTCGACCGCTTCGATCTCTCACTGGAGATCCCATTACCACCCCCCGGCATTTTGAGTAAAACGGTAGTGCCGGGAGAAAGCAGCGCCACCGTTAAACAACGCGTAATGGCCGCCAGAGAGCGCCAATTTAAGCGGCAGAATAAACTGAATGCCTGGCTGGATAGTCCGGAAATACGCCAATTCTGCAAACTTGAGAGCGAAGATGCGATGTGGTTGGAAGGAACACTGATCCATCTGGGGTTATCGATTCGTGCCTGGCAGCGGTTATTGAAAGTTGCACGAACCATTGCTGATATTGATCAGTCTGACATTATCACACGTCAGCATTTGCAGGAGGCAGTTAGCTATCGTGCGATTGACCGTTTGCTCATCCATCTGCAAAAACTACTGACATAAAAAAAGGGCATTTCGCCCTTTTTATTAATCATCAGAATCGGTGTAGTCTTCAGCACCTTCAACCTGCGGTTTACCGCCGGAAAGGGTGTGAAAACGTTTTGGACGCTTAATACGCGTCATATACTTGGACCACACGCGTTCTGCTTCTGTCACTGGCTCACGTTCGCCACGGCATACTGCTACGAAGAGTTTCTCTTCCTCGGTAACCGGCTCGCGTTTGCCAAGATCCAACTCATTGAAGGCATAACCATGACGCTCAAGCAGTTGTGCCTCTTTGATGGTGAAATCACCATGACGAGAGAATCCACGTGGATAATGTTTATTGTCGAAATATCGATTAGTCGTCGTAAAGCTTTCCGCCATCCTGCACGCTCCTAATTCTTTGACCGAGCTAGTTATGGCGCGGAGTATTAGTTACGCTTGACAGAGTGTAAAACAAAACATTTAAATCATAACGACAAATAATTTTGCGGAGAGCACTGTGGATACGGAATTGTTAAAAACTTTCCTGGAAGTTAGCCGAACGCGTCACTTTGGTCGAGCGGCTGAATCGCTCTATCTGACCCAGTCAGCAGTGAGCTTTCGAATCAGACAACTGGAAAATCAACTGGGTGTGAACCTTTTCACCCGCCACAGAAACAATATCCGTTTAACCGCTGCCGGTGAAAAACTACTGCCTTATGCAGAAACGCTCATGAGCACCTGGCAGGCCGCCCGCAAGGAGGTGGCGCATACCTCACGACATAACGAGTTTTCTATCGGTGCCAGCGCCTCATTGTGGGAATGTATGCTTAATCAGTGGCTGGGACGTTTGTATCAAAATCAGGATGCCCATACAGGCTTACAGTTCGAAGCGCGAATTGCCCAACGGCAGTCTCTGGTAAAACAGCTGCATGAACGCCAGCTTGATCTTCTTATTACCACTGAAGCGCCCAAAATGGACGAATTTAGTAGTCAGTTGCTGGGATATTTCACTTTAGCGCTTTATACCAGTGCCCCTTCAAAACTAAAGGGAGATCTTAATTATCTGCGACTTGAGTGGGGGCCAGATTTTCAACAGCATGAGGCAGGTTTGATCGGTGCTGACGAAGTGCCCATTCTGACAACCAGTTCTGCTGAACTGGCACAGCAACAGATTGCGATGCTTAATGGTTGCACCTGGCTACCCGTCAGCTGGGCGCGTAAAAAAGGCGGCCTGCATACCGTTGTCGATAGCACAACACTTTCACGGCCGCTTTATGCCATATGGCTGCAAAATAGCGATAAAAATACGTTGATTCGCGATCTTTTGAAAATTAACGTGCTGGATGAAGTGTATTAATATGAATGGCTGGCAAGGATGCCGGTAGAAGGATTTACTTCGGAGAGGGTTATTTCAGATAAAAAAAATCCTTAGCTTTCGCTAAGGATGATTTCTGGCAGGGGCGGAGAGACTCGAACTCCCAACACCCGGTTTTGGAGACCGGTGCTCTACCAATTGAACTACGCCCCTAATTAGGGTGGCGGAACGGACGGGACTCGAACCCGCGACCCCCTGCGTGACAGGCAGGTATTCTAACCGACTGAACTACCGCTCCACCGAATTCTTTTACAACCACCGGTTTTATGACCGGCTTACTGCTTAATTTGATGCCTGGCAGTTCCCTACTCTCGCATGGGGAGACCCCACACTACCATCGGCGCTACGGCGTTTCACTTCTGAGTTCGGCATGGGGTCAGGTGGGACCACCGCGCTACGGCCGCC
>NZ_JBJQLJ010000054.1:0-7814 GCF_046486385.1 Escherichia sp. WS33
AGTAATAACCAACAGTCATACTGGTATTCAACCTGCCGGTTAAGAGTGACCCGCAATGGTCAGGAGATTTTTAATCAGTCCACGACGGATGCTCAGGGCGTATTTTCCTCAGTTATAGATATGCCTGCCGGACAGGGGACGCTGACACTGACATTCACCGTATCTTCATCAGGAGCGAATAACTGGACACCAACAACCAGTATCAGCGATCTGCTGGTTGTGGTGATGAAAAAATCCACAGCAGGTATCAGTATCAGCTGAATTTTATAACCCAGAACGGGCGTCAGAAATGACGCCTTTTTTATTGCAGAAAAGCGAGAGGTAATTATGCGTAAAGTTTGTGCAGCCATTTTGTCCGCAGCCATTTGTCTGGCCGTATCCTGTGCGCCTGCATGGGCGTCTGAACATCAGTCCACGCTGAGCGCGGGGTATCTTCATGCCCGGACCAACGTTCCCGGCAGTGATGATCTGAACGGGATTAACGTGAAATACCGTTATGAGTTTACGGACACACTGGGGATGGTGACGTCGTTCAGCTATGCAGGAGACAAGAATCGCCAGCTTACCCGTTACAGCGATACCCGCTGGCATGAAGACTCCGTTCGTAACCGCTGGTTCAGCGTGATGGCGGGGCCGTCTGTACGCGTGAATGAATGGTTCAGCGCGTATGCGATGGCAGGCGTGGCTTACAGCCGTGTGTCGACTTTCTCCGGGGATTATCTCCGCGTAACTGACAACAAGGGGAAAAAGCACGATGTGCTGACCGGAAGTGATGACGGTCGCCACAGCAACACGTCTCTGGCGTGGGGAGCTGGCGTGCAGTTTAACCCGACCGAATCCGTGGCCATTGATGTCGCTTATGAAGGCTCCGGCAGTGGCGACTGGCGCACTGACGGGTTCATCGTGGGTGTCGGTTATAAGTTCTGATTAGCCAGGTAACACAGTGTTATGACAGCCCGCCGGTTCAGGCGGGCTTTTTTGTGGGGTGAATATGGCAGTAAAAATTTCAGGTGTACTGAAAGACGGCACAGGAAAACCGGTACAGAACTGCACAATCCAGCTGAAAGCAAAACGTAACAGTACCACGGTGGTGGTGAACACGCTGGCATCTGAAAATCCGGATGAAGCCGGGCGTTACAGTATGGACGTTGAGTACGGTCAGTACAGCGTTATTCTGTTGGTGGAAGGATTCCCGCCGTCACATGCCGGGACCATCACCGTGTATGAAGATTCCCGACCCGGTACGCTGAATGATTTTCTCGGTGCCATGACGGAGGATGATGCCCGTCCTGAGGCACTGCGCCGTTTTGAACTGATGGTGGAAGAGGTGGCGCGTAACGCGTCCGCGGTGGCACAGAACACGGCAGCCGCGAAGAAGTCAGCCAGCGATGCCGGCACATCAGCCCGTGAGGCGGCAACCCATGCGACTGATGCTGCAGGCTCAGCACGCGCAGCCAGCACATCAGCCGGGCAGGCCGCGACGTCGGCTCAGTCAGCGTCTTCCAGCGCAGGAACGGCATCAGCAAAGGCTACTGAAGCATCAAAAAGTGCTGCCGCTGCAGAGTCCTCAAAAAGCGCGGCGGCTACGAGTGCCGGTGCGGCGAAAACGTCAGAAACGAATGCTGCAGCGTCACAAAAATCTGCAGCCACTTCTGCATCCACCGCGACCACGAAAGCGTCAGAAGCTGCCACCTCAGCCCGGGATGCGGCGGCCTCAAAAGAGGCAGCGAAATCATCAGAAACGAACGCATCATCAAGTGCCAGTAGTGCAGCTTCCTCGGCAACGGCGGCAGGAAATTCCGCGAAGGCCGCAAAAACGTCTGAGACGAATGCGGATAACAGCGCACAGGCGGCAGCAGACTCACAAACTGCATCGGCAAACTCCGCGACAGCAGCCAAAAAATCAGAAACCAACGCGAAAAATAGCGAGGCAGCAGCAAAGAGCAGCGAAACAAACGCTAAAGCCAGCGAAACTAATGCTAAATCCAGTGAAACAAACGCGGCGAAATCTGCGGCGGACGCACTTAATTATCGCAACCAGGCGCAAGTAATTGTTGGCGATAATATCGGTCTTGGCTCAGCCCCGCGTGATTGTCCTGATATTTCCGGCAACCCATCAGGGTATATCGGATTTATGCGCATTATGAGTAATGCAAAAGGCTTTCCATCGATTGCATCCGGTGAAAGCAGTCTTACGGGGTTTATTAGTCAGGTAGATGGAACACCAGCGTATACAGGTGTATTTCAGGGATGGACTACGCGCTCGCTTTATACTTATCGCTGGAATCCGACAATAGGCCCGCAATGGACACGCCACGCAAGAAAAGATGAGGTTATCCGATTTCAGCGTTCAAGCGACACAAGAACCATCATTTTATCTACTGACGTTCAGGCGGACGGCTGTTACTTACAGGTTGATGCTGACGGTCAGTGGGGCGCATTTAACCCTAAAGCTGGTAGATGGCAACCGCTCGCAGTTGCGCAAGGTGGCACTGGGGCGAATGATGCAAGTACAGCGCGCTCTAAACTTGAAGTCATGTTTGAAGCAAAAACTGGCCTTGATGCGAATACGAACTTAAACGATATAAAAGGTACTACAGCCGGTTTTTATTACCAACCAATGTCTGCCAACGCAAAGCCAGAACTAAATTACCCGATACAGCTTGCGGGTGCATTGTTAGTGCAAAGAACTGGTGCTAATGGTAGTGATGGTTGTATCCAGAGCTATTTTGTATATAACAATTCATCAATTCTTTATAGAAGGATATATACCAGCACACAAGGTTGGAGTGTATGGAAAAAAATAGTATTAACAGAAAGAATTGAAGAAGGCGAATCGACAACTTACGTTTATTCGAATTACTCACCATCAGCGCCACGACTTCAGGTGTCAACATCTGGATTGTGGGGTTGCCATAACGGATCGTCATGGGTTCCATTACCTATTGGACAAGGAGGCACTAATGCGGCAACTGTTGATGGTGCCAGAACGAATCTTGGCTTAGGTAGGAACAACAGCCCTCAACTTAACAGTCTATTTCTTGATAGATATAGTGATTCGACCAATACATACACATCTAGTGGAATTCTCCATACAAGACTGTTAGCAACTGACAGCACTGTGCGTCTTGGTGCTGATATGTATGTTGAGACTTTATCAAATGAGCCAGGTCAATTAACAATAAGGTTTACATACGATGGTTCAACTGGTGCTTCAAAATATCTAAACCTTAACTCAGAAGGTAATTTAATTGTAGATAGTGCGATACTGAAATCAACGGTTGAAAAACCTTTACAAATAAGGAGCGCTAACCCAGCAATAAGATTTAATGAAACAGATCGCCCGGCTAACACGCCTACTTATACTCTCATTGCTAATGGTGGAAACTGGTTTATTCATAAAAGCGATTATGATGATGCCGGAAGCACCAGCACCGCAATTTCATATAATTTTGCAAACGACAGACTTGATGTGCAAAATTTTAAAGCGTCTGGGTTAATTACAGCTAACTCAGTAACAACATCATCACCAGTTAAATCCGGTGGAGGTAGGGTAGAGATACTTGGTAGCGTTGCAGATTTTTCTACAATGTCATGCTATGTTCGCGGCCTTAACAGTACAGGTAGTTCCGCTGCGTGGGTGTTAGGTATGCACTCAGGCGAAAGCAAAATGGTGTCACTTAAGAACTACCATAGTAATGCAGAGATTCTACTTAATGGCAGTGATGGAGCAGTTCAACTCAAAACAGGTGCTGTTAACGGTGCTAAAGCGCAGGCGCTCACTATCAACAAGGATGAGGTTAACTCAACTGTTGATTTAACCCTTACAAAACAATCAGGGACTGGCAATCGTTTTGTTTTACAGAACTTAGGTAATACAGAACTATCATTTGCCGCAAAAGTATGGGGATCAAGTGATCGACAAAACGTTTTTGAGGTTGGAACGTCTGCTGCATATCTGTTTTATGCGCAAAAAACATCAGCAGGCCAGTTGTTTGATGTAAATGGCGCTATTAATTGCACAACGCTGAATCAGTCATCAGACCGCGACCTTAAAGACGATATTCGCGTTATCAGCGACGCTACGAAAGCAATCCGTAAAATGAACGGGTACACCTACACGCTCAAGGAAAACGGAATGCCTTATGCTGGCGTTATTGCACAGGAAGTAATGGAGGCGATACCTGAAGCTGTGGGATCGTTTACTCATTATGGTGAAGAGTTGCAAGGTCCGACCGTTGACGGCAACGAGCTACGCGAAGAAACTCGCTATCTTAATGTTGACTACGCCGCCGTGACGGGGTTACTTGTTCAGGTCGCCCGTGAAACAGATGATCGCGTTACTGCGCTGGAAGAGGAAAACACAACGCTACGTGAAAATCTGGCAACAGCAGGCACCCGGATCACCACTCTGGAAAATCAGGTAAGCGAACTGGTTGCACTTGTCCGGCAGTTAACAGGAAGCGAACATTGATATCCTTCAAGCCCTGAAGGAGGCTGTTCCCGGTACGTTCAGACTGTTGTTGGGCTGGAGATCGCAACGGAGGAAGAGAAAGCGTTACTGGCCGCATGGAAAACATATCGGGTGCTGCTAAACCGTGTGGACACTTCCGTAGCACCAGATATCGAGTGGCTTATTCAACCATAATAAACAGTATGTATATCATAGGTTATTAATTGTGAGTTTTTTCGGTGTGTTATTTGTTTGTTTGATGTTATGCTTTTGCGCCCCAAAAGGTTGTTTAGATGTATTTTATCAATTGATTTTCAATATCGTTTAATAAAGAAAAATTAAGCAAGCTGGATGTTGGTTTTTTGTTAATTGAATGGTTCTGATAATGTTTTTTTACTGTTGTTGAATGTGACTTGATAAGAAATGCAAGTAAAAATGATACTCTTTTTATTTTAAATTAAAACGGTTGACATATATATAGCAAGAGGTTTCAGGTGCGTTGTAGTGAGTTTATGTTAATAAAAAGTATAGTAAGCGTTGAAAAATGTAACTTTGAAATACGTTAGAATAAAAAACAATATACATATAATAATTTAATCTTAAATGAAATTTATTAAAATTTGCAAACTATAATTTTGTGTATAAAAATATAAATGCACATCATCCTGATTATGATTGTGTATTTAATTGGTTGTTATTTGACTGCTATCAACTTGTTTTAATTTTATGATAGGTGCAAGATGGATTATGTTTGCTCCGTAGTTTTCATCTGTCAATCATTTGATTTAATTATAAACAGGAGAGTTATCTCGTTCAAAAAAAATTCATTGTTTATTGTAAGCGACAAAATTAGAAGGGAGTTACCAGTATGCCCCTCTAAACTAAGAATTGTTGATATAGATAAGAAAACATGTTTATCCTTTTTTATCGACGTGAATAATGAGCTGCCTGGCAAATTTACTCTTGATAAGAATGGCTATATTGCTGAAGAGGAACCTCCATTATCGCTTGTTTTTTCTCTGTTTGAAGGGATTAAAATAGCAGACTCACACTCCCTTTGGTTAAAAGAAAGACTATGTATATCCTTACTTGCCATGTTCAAAAAACGCGAAAGTGTAAATTCTTTTATACTAACAAATATAAATACATTTACCTGTAAAATTACTGGAATAATCAGTTTTAACATTGAGCGGCAATGGCATTTAAAAGATATTGCGGAATTGATTTATACGAGTGAAAGTTTAATAAAAAAAAGATTAAGGGATGAAGGAACGTCATTTACCGAAATATTGAGAGATACTAGGATGAGGTATGCAAAAAAACTCATAACTTCAAACTCTTATTCTATCAATGTCGTAGCCCAGAAATGTGGCTATAACAGTACTTCATATTTCATATGTGCATTTAAAGATTATTATGGTGTCACGCCATCTCATTATTTTGAGAAAATAATCGGCGTCACAGATGGAATAAACAAAACAATTGACTGATAATGTTTATTACAAGTTGTCTACATGTTAATTATAATATTATACAGCGTTTTTTCTGATGTGATATTCTGGAACCATTAATTTGTAATTGGGTTGTTGTCGCCTATTTTATACATACTATAATTGATGGTTTTCTATGTGATTTAGTTAATAACCTTCTGGGTTTATTTTAAGGGTTAATTGTTACATTGAAATGGCTAGTTATTCCCCGGGGCGATTTTCACCTCGGGGAAATTTTAGTTGGCGTTCTTAAAATGTGTACTTAAGACCAGCAGTAGTGATGAAGTTATAGTTTTCTATACCTGCTCCATTTTTGCTGTAGTCTGAAGTGTTATTATTGTGATCATAAAGTGAAGTATTACCTTTTTTATTCGTAACCCGATTCCATGCGCCTTCAACATAAACTTTTGCATTAGGTGTGACGTAATAACCTGCATTGACTGCAACAGAATAGTAATTTTGGTCTTTGACCTTACTGCGATAAGTGATTCTTTTTCCCGGGTCATAGTGTTCATCGTTATCAGATGATTCCACCCAGCCGCTGTATTTAAATGTGCCACCGAGTTCAAAATCTTCATAACGATAACTTCCAGTCAAGCCAATGTAGGGCATTTTAAAACGTTGTTTGTAGCCGATTGCTCTTTCTCCATTCGGGAAGGAGCCGATATCATCTCTGAATCCCTCCTCAGAACTGTAGATATAGGAACCACCTCTGGCTGTAAAGCTATAACGGCTTTCCTGATATCCGGCCATGAGTCCCAGGCGGTAATTGGGTTCGTTGAGGAGCCAGCCTTTGATATTCAGATCAAATTCGTTGGCATAATTGAGTTGTGTATCAGGGTGTCTACTTTCATCCGTCCAGGTTCCGGGGTTACTGGAATCCATCCAGTCCTGATCGACCATATTGCCACCTCGGCTGCCGAGAGTTGTCCAGCCAGCAGCCCCGATAGATATCTGGGGCATCAAATCCCAATTAATTGCACCTTTAATAATTGCAGCGTTATTGAATTTCCAGTCGAGTTGACTGACTTTTCGGCCTCCTTCTTCGGCTAGATAAACACGCTCTTTTGTTTTTCCGCTCAGAGTTCCAAGACTAATGTCCGCATTTATGTTGTCAGGAGTAAACGATAAAGTCTCGGTAGAAGCAAAAGAGCTGATCGCAATAGGGGTTGTCAGGACTATTCCCAGAAGTTTCGCCCGCATAAAAGTTCTCCATTCAATCGTTTTAATGATTGAATATGTATTTTTTATATCTAACTTAATGAGTCAATTACATATTGCTCCACTGTTTATATTTTGTTTAGTATTGAATGATTATCACAATGCGCTATCTGTTTTTGGTTTAATTATCTGTTATTGTTTCATATTGCGGTTTTACTGTGTGGTTTTTTTATGCTTTTGTGGTGCTTTTATCTATTTAAGTGCCATGCCTTTAGAGGCATATAAGCGAAAATAGCATGAGGTTTATCCTCAATTACTATGTTTTTTAGTACAAAAAAGAGGGACAAAACTGAGACACATAAGGCCTCACAATGGCTTGCAAGGCTTTACATGTTTTGAGGTAGTGGGACGTGTGAGCGCAGAGATGGCGCGGTAAGTTGTTGACTTAAAATGTCGTTCTAGGAACTTCTAAGTCGTGGGCCGCAGGTTCGAATCCTGCAGGGCGCGCCATTTCTTCTTCATTTATGCCCGTCTTATCCGTTTCCGCTTTGCCCTTCACCACATCACTTTTTGTCGCTGTTTGGGGTGATGCTGCCAACTTACTGATTTAGTGTATGATGGTGTTTTTGAGGTGCTCCAGTGGCTTCTGTTTCTATCAGCTGTCCCTCCTGTTCAGCTACTGACGGGGTGGTGCGTAACGGCAAAAGCAC
>NZ_JBJQLJ010000055.1:0-7714 GCF_046486385.1 Escherichia sp. WS33
CGCTGTATGAATCCCGCCTGAAGGGAAAGCTGCACGTAATCAGCAAGCGATATACGCAGCGAATTGAGCGGCATAACCTGAATCTGAGGCAGCACCTGGCACGGCTGGGACGGAAGTCGCTGTCGTTTTCAAAATCGGTGGAGCTGCATGACAAAGTCATCGGGCATTATCTGAACATAAAACACTATCAATAAGTTGGAGTCATTACCTAATTCTGTTGCAGCATAAACATTATTTTCTCCTGGCGCGGAAATCGCATTACGGATTTTTTCAAAAGCATAACTGAAATCATTTCTCTCATTGAATGCAGTAAACATGTCCTTTCCTCAGTTGAATAGTTAGCCGTGCAATTTTACCACACCTCAATCATCGCCAGATGAGTGCCACTCTGTTGAGAACAGTGACTTTCACAAAAAATGAATTTCACATACTGAAATAATAAGTAGCCATATAGAAACGCAGTTAAATTACCGGAGAGCCGTTTCCGTCAGATCCGACTTTCCGGAATATCACAACTTTCCGGAAGTGTACCACGCTGAGAAAATAATCATATCGCTGTTTTCCGCCCCTGCGCGGCGCATCACAGGTCAGGGAGATGACACAACATATAGTGTCATGAGCAGCTGAATGAGATACCACATGTTGTGCTGACAGGAGGTGGCGTTGTGTGGGGGGAGAGGAAGATCCGTAACCAGGAGTTTTCGGATCTTCCTGAAGAAAAAGAAAGATTAATGTAAAATTAACAATAATTAACAGCCATTGATAACTAAAACAGATTAATGCACATTAAGCATTAATCTGTTTTTATTTTTGTATTTAAGGCAATTAAAACACCGTATCAATGATGCTCAGTCATAAAACTCAACATCACGGACATAGCGTACGGGAGTAATAACAATTTTGTGTTCATCACGCCCTGACCCCATTTTTGGCGGCTGAATAAATCCAAGATTGCTGATTAATTCGGCCACTTCCCACAAATCCACGGAGTGAGGGATTTTCCTGAACCTGTCATGTGGTAACAGTCCATGATAGCTCTCATCAGCAAAACTGTTCAGCACCACGCAAAGCGCGTCTTTGCCAGCATCCCCGGCAACCAGACAACGTTTAAGCAGTGTCAGGCGCAGATCATCGTCACCCATCCAGGGACTCAGTTCTGCCAGAATATCTAATGACAGCAGGTAGCTCTTATCAAGAATTCCCGGTTTGTTATCACGCAACCAGCGTAAAGCGGCAACTTTTATATTCATACCGATTAGCTTGTGACGAAAAAGTTCGCTTGCCAGTTCTTCATCAAAGTCACCCTCGATATAAAAAATATCTTCTGGCTCCTGGGTAATAATCTCAGGACGCTGGGCAATAAGGTTACCAAGCAGAGTATTCATCCTGTTAATATCATCAACATTTCCACAGAGAGCATTAAACAACACCGTAAAGACATTAACTGTCGGTGCCAGTTTTTTCTCTGAACATAACAGTTCAGCATTTCGCAATGGAATGTTTTCAGGCACATCGATAATAACAACGTTTAAATTACTCAGTACTTTCAGTAAAGCTTCTTCTGAAATGACTGGCGAGCAAATTAATTCAGAAATAAAATTATTAAATATTCCTGTATCATTTATGACTATATCAGATGGTTCAAATTCAAAGTGTTTCTCATTTACCCACTGAACAAGTTCACCGGAAGTATTAATTGATGTATCATGCAATAAATGAATAATATTATCAAAGGATGGAAAAATCCTGTCATGCTGCAACAGCATGCTATAGATATTTCTCCCTGAAGCATTATTGTCCGCACACTCTGAACGATTAATAATATCATCCAGATTATTTATACAAAAATCCATTTTGGCTATAATCTGTTCAACAACAGTCATTGAGACTTCAGAAGAATTCAGCAATTCAGGAATACGATCAATCTCTTCCGATTCAATAAATACCGATAAAATAAAATCTTCTATGTTAGTCCACAGAACTTCTGTTAATTCAGAAATAGCCAGGGACTCGAGACAATGAAACGGATAAAGAGAGAATGACATTCTTTCTTCATTCTTGTCTTGCGTCAGGCAAAGATAAACATTTTTAAGATTACTGACGGAATATTTGAATAATCCTGCACCCGCAATTTTCCTGATAACAGAACACTTCTCGTCTCCCACATCACCTGGAATATATGAAACTGAAAGTGTATTATCTTTCAACACTTCAAAAAACGCATCACCATATCCTTTTGGCACAGCAGTAATAAGAATTGGGGAGGAATCTATAAGTTCACCGATACGTTTATTAATCTCAACCGATTGCCAGATATTTGATTTTTCAGTCAGGCATAACAGGTGTGCCGCTATTTCCTGAACAAAAAACTTTTGCTCGGGTGTGCGTTCTTCTGACGCACATAAATGTGCCAGCAATCTGTTCAGTATATGTTCATCTGACATAAAAATCTCCAGGTAACGCAGGCGAACATACGTTGTGAAATCGTTCTGCATCAACATCAGCAAACTAACCACACGCTGGCTACCCGTCTGACTCAGTAATGCCATTATATTGTTTTTCAGGGTATCAGGGTCATTATCAATCAGCCATCTGATAACAGCAGGATGTTGAGCATTGTCACGCTGCAGAACCCCCAGCTTTTTGAGTCGTTCAACAATATTATTAACGTTATCAAGATGGAATGAGAATGTTTTTTCCGGACCTTTACCAGACATAACATCCTTAAGAAATAAATTATCTGTCTCACTCAGCCCTCCGGGAATGAAGATTGAGCGATAGGACATGTAATCTGTTGATAAATAACCACTTGATAACAGAAAAAATATAAAGTCAATCTGTTCATGTTCCGACTGAATCGTCAGGACACCTGTATCCTCTTTCTTCTTTATCCAGGCAACAAAGCCTTCATTTGTCATCTTTTCTGCTATATCAGCTACAGTTCCGGAAAGAATTTCGGTCCTCAATGACTCCAGACTGGAAATATTATTTTTCACTCTGGTTATATTATCAACAGATTTAGTTTCAATTAAATGGCATCGTTTTTCATACTGCTGCTTCAGTTTTTCTGTATCCCGCTGATTTATCATGAGAAAAATTTGTCTGTTATAGGGGGTAACGACCTGAATATTTTCCTTATCTAAAAGCATGAGAAATTCATCTTCATCTTGTATCAAATCATCAAGACTTATTTGCCTTCCTTCTGTATAAAAAACAAGCGCGCCGCTATAATTTTTACTAAGGTAAGGCATGAGCAGTTCTTCGCGCAGATTTTCCCGGTTTGCGAGTTTTTCATTTGTTATCGCTACAAGTGACTGTGCCATATCCTCAAGTTCGTTATTTGCAGAATGTAATAATTCATTCTGAATTTCATGGTCTAAGTAGCTTTGAATAAAATGATAAAGAACACCTTTTTTACTATCTATACCATGATAATCTTCCGCACAGAGATTTTTATATGCTATCATGGCAAGTAGTTTGGCCAGATTTTCCCGACTATTGACTAAATTCTGATAGAGTCGAAACTCATTTGTAATATTATGCATTACACGCATATTGGGAATAAATGTCGCAATACGAGAAATACATTCGCTTAAGTTATTATTTATCTCTTCTTCTTTGAATTTTTTAACAAAATGCTCATAAGCATTCTGGTTATCCATCACTGGAATAACAGGCATAACAAAATCAAAGAATTTCGTTCTTGACTCTGCTGAGTTGAAAATACCATCTCTGACAGCATAAATAAATTTTACAGGTTTTCTGTCAGAAAGGCAGTTATTAATAATTTGATTGATTTCCCGCAATTTCACGAAAATCCGGCCATTGTTAAAACGGTCAAGATCTTCGAATATCACTACATCATATTTAGTCGAATCAAAAAAATAGACAATTTCATCAATATAGACATTAAGTAAAGAAGGTGATGATGCCCGGGTTGTAACAGCGCCTTTCAGAAGGTCCACTTTATCAAGACTTACTTTCCTGTCAAATATACCGATACGATGTAACTGGTTCAAAAGCAGGCATAACGATCCCATCACAGATGCCACTGCACCGGACACACGCACCCCAAACGGGCATTCAAGAAGGTAACGGGCGAATGCTCCCGGCAAAGATAGCTTTGTTGTAACGTAATCCGGCGCAAGGAAAAATAAAGCAGCTCCACTCAGTAAAATGGTTCCTGTCAGAAAAGACGCAGACCGCAATATTTGTCCCGCAGTCACATCTGATATACGGTCAATGCGGGAACAGGGAAGCTCATGCTTTTTATTTTTGTAGAGTATTTGTTGCAGAATACTGTATTCAATAGATTTTTCAACACTACCAGTATTTTTCGTCCCTTCGTCACTACTGCTGTCCCCATTACTTTCATCCACATGTCTCTGCATATCAAAATCAGCAAGAGAAACGGTTAACACCCGCAGTGTCCCATTGTGAGCTTTGCACCATGTTTTTAATACTGAGCTTTTCCCTGCCCCATACGGCCCGGTAACAGCAATATTCCGGATATCCGGATGTTCATAAGCATAATTAAGCGCGCTGATATAACAGCCTGCTTTATCTGAGTCGAGTTCTGTCGGAGTCAGTGCTTCATAGCTCACTGCATTTGCCTCAGCATGATCACTATCGGCAACGATCGGTGTCAGCCACGGTGTGGACATTATCATTGATACAATTCCGTTGTTGTTTTAGTTACATTTTACTGGTTTTATTCCGCTTTTATCTCAAGCATGGATCTCTGAATTTCTTAACTTAACCAGACGAGAAGAAAGCAGGCAAAGGCAACCGTACTTACCTGAAGAGACGACTGTGATAGCATAAATCGATTTTTAAGACGATAATTTTCCTCTTACCGTACGTTTTCGTACGGTTGGCCCTCAAACCCCTATCAGGCCTGCCGTGGAGATTTTGTGGTGCGTCTCGACGGCAGCACCTGTCTGCAGTTATGGAATAAAGAAGGCAGAGTGGTACGCCGGGAGGGCGATCCGCTGGAAGTGGCGCAGTGGCTGCAGGCCTGTCATGATGCCGGAATAGAAGTTCGTGTACAGGTTAATGAAAGCGTCACTCCGTAAAAACATGCCAGCACGGTTTACACATCATCCCATGATGGCAGCCGCTTAACTTTCCTGCGCCACCAGTGGAAAGAGGCCATGAGCAGTCCGAACAAAAAACCCCCCGTGATACTTATAATAATGGCCTCACCTGCCACCATTCCTGACGGCCCCCAGTAGATAAACCACATTGCACATCCCCAGGAAATGCCCCATAAGCCCCCCGTCAGCACCGTGACCTGCCAGAACGGCATAAAGGGTAATGGCGGAAGCCGGATACCCAGCCGCCAGAGAATACGCAGAAGAGGAGGGGCATAATTGCTCCGCCACATCTTTTTGCTGTCCATCAGGGCAATGGCCCGGGCTTTTTTCTGCTCAAAGGTCACAGGAGCACCTCCGTTCCATGATGTAAACGTGACACAGCTTATTGTTATTGATTATTATTATCATGCTGTGATTATGTTGTCATGCACCGGTACACTGACAAAAGAAAGGGAGAACAGGAGGCCGGCTGATGAACAGGAAATATTATCTTAATCCGCGTAAGCGGGCCGTGAGGGCCGCTTACAAGCGTGTATGAGATCAGTTTGGATATTCGAAATTATTGTACGTTTAACGCACCATACATTAATGCTAATGTATGCATACATTAGCATTAATGATGAAGGAAAAGAATAACAATGGCAGTCAACCCACTTCTTTTTTGGATTTCTTAATTTTCGTCTGATAAAGCCGCTTTACCCGTTCAATTTCTGCCAGCGTTGCGGACCAGTGTAGTTCGGCGGCATGACGATATCTGGCAGCCATTTTTTCCACCATCTCCGGATTGCTGTCCGCGCTGCGGTGCTGACGCCCCTTCTCCCCAAAAACTTCAACAACCAGCCACTGGCTTCCGGTTCTGCCGAACAATGCCTTGCACAAACGTCTCACAGTCAGCGGGGTTAAATCTGGATCGGGATCATAGGCAATGGTAGCAAAAATAAAGCGCAGCATTTCTGATGTCTTGTAACGCTTTACGCTGGCAGCCAGGCGTGCGGCACGTTGCGGTGCTTCCCAGCGGTCGTTACTGTAATTAGCCACTTCAGCCAGATAATCCTTTTCAAGTTTTTCAGCCGTGTAGCACCTGCCGCCTAAAAAAAGCCGCATGGCCTCCCTGGTTTTATTTCTCACATATCATCCCTCATTAATGCTAATGTACGCATACATTAGCATTAACATACTGACAGTAACAAGCGGCGGATTTACGTCTGGATAACGTAAATGATTGCGGTATACAGGCCAGTCGGTCAGATTTTCAGCCGGGCCTGTTCCTGCAGCAGTTCCAGATGATATGCAGCAATAGCGTTTACCACCCCTGCCGCCATCCGTGCGTCGGCGATCGCTGAGTGTGCCTGCCCTTCCCAGGTCAGTCCGGCCTGGCTGGCAGCACAGGCCAGTGAAATCGTGCCATAGCGGTTGGTGGCCCCATAATATCCTGCAGCCAGCTCCATCGCACAATATACCGTCATTTCTTCCAGCCAGTCAGCCGGATCGCTATGTGCGGCCGCAGTCTGTTTCAGAATGCGGATGTCGAACCGGGAATTAAAGATAATTACTGGTCGATCTCCGATTGCATGCCGCAGTTGCCGCGCCACATCTGTCCATGATGGTGCGCCGCAGAGAGCCTGCTCACTGATACCATGCACAGCGGCGGCCTGCGCCCCGATGGCGACCGTGGGCTTCAGTCTGGTTTCAAATACCACCTGACCGGCCGCATCGGTCAGGCCGATTTCCAGGGCTTCCGCGGTATTATCCAGTCCTGTCGTTTCAGTATCCAGAAAGAGTGGTGCCAGACTCAGCCAGTCATATGCCTGCCGTGCCATCCGGCCACTGGTGCTGTTTAGTCGGGATAAAACGGAAAGCCGCTGGCCAGCCAGCTGTTGTTTACTCGTCAGAGGGCGTTTCTCACGCATCGGAACACAGTCTGCAATTCGGTATACAGCGAACCTGCCACCATAACTATTTTTATACCACTTAACCGGCTCAGCACCGGGGGCTGGCTTCATTCTGAATTCATCGCGCAGACGTCCTTTCGAGAAACACCTGTCTTCGGCAATCGCCTGCGCACGTCTGGTGACCAGCTCATCATTATTCATGGTTCTTGCATCTCCGTCAGACGTTTTTATATCCGGACAGCCCCTCTATGGCCACTTCTGTACAGTATGCAATACTCGCAGGATATACACTTTTCCCCACTGGCTGTCGACCTCATAAACCAGAACAAAATGCGGGTGAATAACCAGTTCCCGGGTACCTTCCACACGACCGTTGCGGCCTTTATACGGCTGCCCGGCCAGGTTGCTGGCTGAATAACCAATCCGTTCGTCCAGTTCAATGGCGGCTATCAGGTTCTGCTCCGCAATGTACTCACGAATGCGCTTCCTGTCCTGGCTGGCCAGCATGGTCCAGAATATCTCCATCATTTACCGGCGACTTTCCTGCTCATTTCATCCCGCCATGCAGCAGCGGAAGATTCGACCATGTCATGGGGAAGTAGGGGAGCCCGCAGAATTCGGAAAAAATCGTACGCTAAGGTTTTCCGGGCATCCGTAAGGGCCGAAACTTCCCGTCTTCCAGTCTGCGGCTCTGCCGCCAGACGTAATCGCCGGTTAGGTTGATGT
>NZ_JBJQLJ010000056.1:0-7629 GCF_046486385.1 Escherichia sp. WS33
GGCGTATATTACGCTTTCCTCTTTCAGAGTCAACCCTGAATTTCAGGATTTTTCTCTTCAACCGAACCGGCTGTTTGTGTGAAGTGATTCACATCCGCCGTGTCGATGGAGGCGCATTATAGGGAGTCGTCTCAGGAAGACAAGTGGAAAAATGCATTTTTATTTCAATTGCTCATCTTTTAATCATTATGCCGGTTTTTGCTGCTTTTTTATCGCTTGCGGCAGGTCTGCCAGGCTATTTAACACCCAATCCGCCGCGTTTTCTGCTTCAGGCGTAATAGGTTTACCCGTACGCACCAGCACTTTTGTTCCCACGTTCGCCGCAGCCGCTGCCTGCATATCTTCTAATTTATCGCCCACCATATAAGAAGCGGCCATATCAATATGCAAATAATCGCGTGCTGACAAAAGCATCCCCGGATGTGGTTTGCGGCAGTCGCAGACCTGGCGAAACTCTTCAACACTACCCTGCGGATGATGCGGGCAATAATAGATGCCATCCAGATCGACATCGCGGTCCGCCAGCGACCAGTCCATCCACTCGGTCAGCGTTTCAAACTGCGCTTCAGTAAATTTACCGCGAGCAATGCCAGACTGGTTGGTTACTACCACCAGCGCAAAGCCCATTTTTTTTAGCTCGCGCATGGCGTCAATAACACCGTCGATAAATTCAAAGTTGTCGATCTCATGGACATAGCCGTGATCGACATTAATGGTGCCATCACGGTCAAGAAAAATTGCGGGTACGCTCTTCGCCACCTTTTATAGCTCCTTAATAAGGCATGTGACGCTAGTATCGCATGTTTCGACCTGCAAGAAAGTGCTCTTCGCATAAACCTGATTGATTTAGACGTCTGGATGCCTTAACATCCATTTCATTGACGGCGTTGCCCGTTTCAGGCATTCGAAATGCCACGACTAACTTAATGACGATAATAAATAATCAATGATAAAACTTTCGAATATCACCAAAGTGTTCCACCAGGGCACCCGCACCATCCAGGCGTTGAACAACGTCAGCCTGCATGTGCCAGCTGGACAAATTTATGGCGTTATCGGTGCCTCAGGCGCGGGTAAGAGTACGCTTATACGTTGTGTAAACCTGCTGGAGCGCCCAACCGAGGGTAGCGTGCTGGTCGATGGCCAGGAACTGACCACGCTGTCAGAATCCGAGTTGACCAAAGCTCGCCGCCAGATTGGTATGATTTTCCAGCATTTTAACCTGCTCTCTTCGCGTACTGTTTTTGGCAACGTGGCTCTGCCGCTGGAGCTGGACAACACACCGAAAGACGAGATCAAACGTCGCGTGACGGAATTGCTGTCATTGGTTGGTCTTGGCGATAAGCATGATAGCTACCCGTCGAATCTTTCCGGTGGGCAGAAACAACGTGTGGCGATTGCCCGTGCATTAGCCAGCAATCCCAAAGTATTGCTGTGTGATGAAGCCACCAGCGCGCTGGACCCGGCAACGACACGTTCTATTCTCGAACTGCTGAAAGACATTAACCGCCGTCTGGGTTTGACGATTCTGTTGATCACCCACGAAATGGACGTTGTGAAGCGTATTTGTGATTGCGTGGCGGTCATCAGCAATGGCGAACTGATCGAGCAGGACACGGTAAGTGAAGTGTTCTCGCATCCGAAAACGCCGCTGGCGCAGAAGTTTATTCAGTCGACCCTGCATCTGGATATCCCGGAAGATTACCAGGAACGTCTGCAAGCGGAGCCATTTACTGACTGCGTGCCGATGTTGCGCCTGGAGTTTACCGGTCAATCGGTCGATGCCCCGCTGCTTTCTGAAACCGCGCGTCGTTTCAACGTCAACAACAACATTATTAGCGCGCAGATGGATTACGCCGGTGGCGTTAAGTTCGGCATCATGCTGACTGAAATGCACGGCACACAACAAGATACGCAAGCCGCCATTGCCTGGCTGCAGGAACACCATGTAAAAGTAGAGGTACTGGGTTATGTCTGAGCCGATGATGTGGTTGCTGGTTCGTGGCGTATGGGAAACGCTGGCAATGACCTTCGTATCCGGATTTTTTGGCTTTGTGATTGGTCTGCCGGTCGGCGTCCTGCTTTATGTTACGCGCCCGGGGCAAATTATTGCTAACGCGAAGCTGTATCGTACCGTTTCTGCGATTGTGAACATTTTCCGTTCCATCCCGTTCATTATCTTGCTGGTATGGATGATTCCGTTTACCCGCGTTATTGTCGGTACATCGATTGGTTTGCAGGCAGCGATTGTTCCGTTAACCGTTGGTGCAGCACCGTTTATTGCCCGTATGGTCGAGAACGCTCTGCTGGAGATCCCAACCGGGTTAATTGAAGCTTCCCGTGCAATGGGTGCCACGCCGATGCAGATCGTCCGTAAAGTGCTGTTACCGGAAGCATTGCCGGGTCTGGTGAATGCGGCAACTATCACCCTGATTACCCTGGTCGGTTATTCCGCGATGGGTGGTGCAGTCGGTGCCGGTGGTTTAGGTCAGATTGGCTATCAGTATGGCTACATCGGCTATAACGCGACGGTGATGAATACGGTACTGGTATTGCTGGTCATTCTGGTTTATTTAATTCAGTTCGCAGGCGACCGCATCGTCCGGGCTGTCACTCGCAAGTAACGTTCAACACAACATAAATAATTGAAGAAGGAATAAGGTATGGCGTTCAAATTCAAAACCTTTGCGGCAGTGGGAGCCCTGATTGGATCACTGGCACTGGTAGGCTGCGGTCAGGATGAAAAAGATCCAAACCACATTAAAGTCGGCGTGATTGTTGGTGCCGAACAGCAGGTAGCAGAAGTCGCGCAGAAAGTTGCGAAAGACAAATATGGCCTGGACGTTGAGCTGGTAACCTTCAACGACTATGTTCTGCCAAACGAAGCATTGAGCAAAGGCGATATCGACGCCAACGCCTTCCAGCATAAACCGTACCTTGATCAGCAACTGAAAGATCGTGGCTACAAACTGGTCGCAGTAGGCAACACTTTTGTTTATCCGATTGCTGGTTACTCCAAGAAAATCAAATCACTGGATGAACTGCAGGATGGTTCGCAGGTTGCCGTGCCAAACGATCCAACTAATCTTGGTCGTTCACTGCTGCTGCTGCAAAAAGTGGGCTTGATCAAACTGAAAGATGGCGTTGGCCTGCTGCCGACCGTTCTTGATGTTGTTGAGAACCCAAAAAATCTGAAAATTGTTGAGCTGGAAGCACCGCAGCTGCCTCGATCTCTGGACGACGCGCAAATCGCTCTGGCAGTTATCAATACCACCTATGCCAGCCAGATTGGCCTGACTCCAGCGAAAGACGGTATCTTTGTCGAAGATAAAGACTCCCCGTACGTAAACCTGATCGTAACGCGTGAAGATAACAAAGACGCCGAGAACGTGAAGAAATTCGTCCAGGCTTATCAGTCTGATGAAGTTTACGAAGCAGCAAACAAAGTGTTTAACGGCGGCGCTGTTAAAGGCTGGTAATTTTTAGGCTGTTTCCACAATTTGTAATATCATTCAGGACGGGCGCTTGCCCGTCTTGTCATTTTTACAAGCTCCTGATTCAATATTGACGTTTTGATCATACATTGAGGAAATACTATGCGTGCTTTACCGATCTGTTTAGTAGCACTCATGCTAAGCGGCTGTTCCATGTTAAGCAGATCCCCTGTCGAATCCGTTCAAAGCACTGCACCCCAGCCGAAAGCGGAGCCTGCAAAACCGAAAGCGCCGCGCGCCACGCCGGTCCGAATTTATACCAATGCAGAAGAATTAGTCGGCAAACCGTTCCGCGATCTCGGTGAAGTCAGTGGCGACTCTTGCCAGGCCTCTAATCAGGACTCTCCGCCGAGCATTCCAACCGCGCGTAAGCGGATGCAAATCAACGCCTCGAAAATGAAGGCCAATGCGGTATTACTGCATAGCTGCGAAGTCACCAGCGGTACGCCAGGCTGCTATCGTCAGGCTGTATGTATCGGCTCTGCGCTTAACATTACGGCGAAATGAGCAGTTTCCAGTTCGAGCAAATAGGCGTTATTCGCTCGCCCTATAAAGAAAAATTCGCCGTTCCGCGCCAGCCAGGTCTGGTAAAAAGCGCCAACGGCGAACTGCATCTCATTGCTCCCTACAACCAGGCCGACGCCGTTCGCGGCCTGGAAGCGTTCAGCCATTTATGGATCCTTTTCGTCTTTCATCAAACGATGGAAGGCGGCTGGCGTCCGACTGTGCGTCCACCGCGCCTCGGCGGTAACGCCAGAATGGGGGTTTTCGCAACACGCTCTACTTTCCGCCCTAACCCAATTGGTATGTCGCTGGTAGAGCTGAAAGAGGTTGTTTGCCATAAAGACAGCGTGATTCTGAAGCTCGGCAGTCTGGATCTGGTCGATGGTACGCCGGTAGTGGATATCAAACCGTATCTCCCCTTTGCCGAATCGCTTCCCGATGCCAGTGCCAGCTATGCGCAAAGTGCGCCAGCGGCAGAGATGGCGGTGAGTTTTACCGCAGAGGTCGAAAAGCAGCTTTTGACGCTGGAGAAGCGTTATCCGCAGTTAACGCTGTTTATCCGCGAAGTACTGGCGCAGGACCCACGCCCGGCCTATCGTAAAGGTGAGGAAACGGGCAAAACCTATGCCGTCTGGCTACATGATTTTAACGTTCGCTGGCGCGTCACCGACGCAGGTTTTGAAGTCTTTGCGCTGGAACCGCGTTAAATTCACGCCCTTCTCTTTTGACATTTCTTTTGCACTGGTAAACTAAATCACTTTTTTTTGTCCCAGGCTCGCCTTGAGCCTGTTCTACCTTCCAACTGGAACCGTAACAACATGCGTACTAGCCAATACCTGCTCTCCACTCTCAAGGAGACACCTGCCGACGCCGAGGTGATCAGCCATCAGCTGATGCTGCGCGCCGGGATGATCCGCAAGCTGGCCTCCGGGTTATATACCTGGCTGCCGACCGGCGTGCGCGTTCTGAAAAAAGTCGAAAACATCGTGCGTGAAGAGATGAACAACGCCGGTGCGATCGAGGTGTCGATGCCGGTGGTTCAGCCAGCTGATTTGTGGCAAGAGAGTGGTCGTTGGGAACAGTACGGTCCGGAACTGCTGCGTTTTGTTGACCGTGGCGAGCGTCCGTTCGTACTCGGCCCAACTCATGAAGAAGTTATCACTGACCTGATTCGTAACGAGCTTAGCTCTTACAAACAGCTGCCGCTGAACTTCTATCAGATCCAGACCAAGTTCCGCGACGAAGTGCGTCCGCGTTTCGGCGTCATGCGTTCCCGCGAATTCCTGATGAAAGATGCTTACTCTTTCCATACTTCTCAGGAATCCCTGCAGGAAACCTACGATGCAATGTATGCGGCCTACAGCAAAATCTTCAGCCGCATGGGGCTGGATTTCCGCGCCGTACAAGCCGACACCGGTTCTATCGGCGGCAGCGCCTCTCACGAATTCCAGGTGCTGGCGCAGAGCGGTGAAGACGATGTGGTCTTCTCCGACACCTCTGACTATGCAGCGAACATTGAACTGGCAGAAGCTATCGCGCCGAAAGAACCGCGCGCTGCTGCTACCCAGGAAATGACGCTGGTTGATACGCCGAACGCGAAAACCATCGCGGAACTGGTTGAACAGTTCAATCTGCCGATTGAGAAAACGGTTAAGACTCTGCTGGTTAAAGCGGTTGAAGGCAGTAGCTTCCCGCTGGTTGCGCTGCTGGTGCGCGGTGATCACGAGCTGAACGAAGTTAAAGCAGAAAAACTGCCGCAGGTTGCAAGCCCGCTGACTTTCGCGACCGAAGAAGAAATTCGTGCCGTGGTTAAAGCCGGTCCGGGTTCACTGGGTCCGGTAAACATGCCGATTCCGGTGGTGATTGACCGTACCGTTGCGGCGATGAGTGATTTCGCTGCTGGTGCTAACATCGATGGTAAACACTACTTCGGCATCAACTGGGATCGCGATGTCGCTACCCCGGAAGTTGCAGATATCCGTAACGTGGTGGCTGGCGATCCAAGCCCGGATGGCCAGGGTACGCTGCTGATCAAACGTGGTATCGAAGTTGGTCACATCTTCCAGCTGGGTACCAAGTACTCCGAAGCACTGAAAGCCTCCGTACAGGGTGAAGATGGCCGTAACCAAATCCTGACGATGGGTTGCTACGGTATCGGGGTAACGCGTGTGGTAGCTGCGGCGATTGAGCAGAACTACGACGAACGAGGCATCGTATGGCCTGACGCTATCGCGCCGTTCCAGGTGGCGATTCTGCCGATGAACATGCACAAATCCTTCCGCGTACAAGAGCTTGCTGAGAAACTGTACAGCGAACTGCGTGCACAAGGTATCGAAGTGCTGCTGGATGACCGCAAAGAGCGTCCGGGCGTGATGTTTGCTGATATGGAACTGATCGGTATTCCGCACACTATTGTGCTGGGCGACCGTAACCTCGACAACGACGATATCGAATATAAATATCGTCGCAACGGCGAGAAACAGTTAATTAAGACTGGTGACATCGTCGAATATCTGGTGAAACAGATTAAAGGCTGATGCCAGAAAGGGTCCTGAATTTCAGGGCCCTTTTTTTACATGGATTGTATAAAATGGATAAACCAAAGGCGTACTGCCGCCTGTTTCTCCCCAGCTTTCTTTTACTTTCGGCTTGTACCGTTGATATCAGCCAGCCAGACCCATCAGCCACAGCAGTAGATGCCGAGGCAAAAACATGGGCTGTCAAATTCCAGCATCAAAGCTCTTTCACCGAACAATCAATAAAAGAAATAACGGCACCTGATCTCAAACCCGGCGATTTGCTGTTCTCCTCAAGCCTTGGGGTAACCTCATTTGGAATCCGCGTCTTCAGCACTTCCTCTGTGAGTCACGTTGCAATCTTTCTGGGTGATAATAACGTTGCAGAAGCGACAGGCGCTGGCGTCCAGATTGTTTCCCTTAAAAAAGCGATGAAGCATAGTGATAAGCTTTTCGTCTTACGAGTCCCGGATCTTACCCCGCAACAAGCCACAGATATCACCGCGTTTGCCAATAAAATCAAAGATAGCGGTTATAACTATCGCGGCATTGTCGAATTTATTCCCTTTATGGTGACTCGCCAGATGTGCTCACTGAATCCGTTCTCCGAGGATTTTCGCCAAAGTGCGTCAGCGGCCTGGCGAAAGCGCAGTTAAGCAGTGTGGGCGAAGGAGACAAAAAGTCGTGGTTTTGTTCGGAATTTGTCACGGATGCCTTTGCCAAAGCCGGGCATCCACTTACACTGGCGCAATCGGGCTGGATTAGCCCTGCCGATCTGATGCATATGCGTATTGGTGATGTCTCTGCGTTTAAGCCAGAAACGCAGTTACAGTATGTTGGGCACCTGAAGCCTGGGATTTATATCAAGGCGGGTCGCTTTGTTGGGCTGACTCAGTGATAAAGCCAGCCTCGTGCACAAAATGCCGGATGCGGCGTAAACGCCTTATCCGGCCTACAAAATCGTGCTAATTCAAAATGTTGCATTATATGCTGTAGATACTGTTATGGCCTGCAAGTTTTTTCCTGGTCCGGTTTCCCGGATTGCAGGCATGCCAGACACAGCGCCGTCAGGCGCTGTTTTTTTCATCCCTTCCGCGATTTTTACGCCGCTACCG
>NZ_JBJQLJ010000057.1:0-7238 GCF_046486385.1 Escherichia sp. WS33
GTCTGCGTTTCTCCGGTCCTAAGACATCAATCATCTGCTCTCCAATGACTAGTCTAAAAACTAGTATTAAGACTATCACTTATTTAAGTGATATTGGTTGTCTGGAGATTCATGGGGCCAGTCTAGTTGGCTACTGGTACGAGAACAGGGAAATGCAGGATGCTGTACCTGATTTTTTCTATACCGGACTCCGAATGTATCGGTTTCATCCCGGAACGTAGGAGGATTTCATGCAGGCAGGAAGATTACGTGATCGCGTGGTTATTCTGAATATTACGACCTCCCGTACCCCTTCCGGTCACCCGGAGGAAACCCTGAAAGAGGGGGCTACGGTATGGGCAGAGGTTAAGGGGATCAGTGGGCGGGAACGTATATCGGGCGGTGCGGAAACCGCGCAGACAACAGTAAGAGTCTGGATGCGATTTCGGCGCGATGTGACGGCCGCCTCACGTCTGAAAGTGCTGACCGGGGCATTCAAGGGAGCCATTCTGAATATCGACGGGCCGCCGATCCCGGACGCACGATCCTCCGGGCTTGAAATACTTTGCAGCCAGAGAGGTGGAATGTGACGGATTTTAGTCTGGATTTTTCTGGCCTGGCGGATATTGCAAGAGATCTGGAACTTCTCAGCAGAGCAGAGAGTAATAAGGTGCTTCGCGATGCCTCCCGTGCCGGTGCAGAGGTTATCCGGGGGGCGGTTATTGACCATGCGCCAGAGCGAACCGGAAAACTGAAGAAAAACGTGGTTATTCTGACTCAGCGTTCACGGCGTCGTGGTGAAATTATCTCTGGTGTCCACATTCGTGGGCGGAATCTGCGAACCAGAAACAGTGATAACAGCATGAAAGCCAGCGATCCGCGAAACGCGTTTTACTGGCGTTTCGTGGAGCTGGGGACTATCAATATGCCTGCCCATCCGTTCATTCGCCCGGCCTTTGATATGACAGAGGAGCTGGCAGCACAGGTTGCCATGAAGCATATGAATCAGGCTATTGATGGGGTGCTGAGTAAATGAGAGAAGCCACGCTGTATGCTCTTCTGTCCAAACTGGCCGGAGGGCAGGTTTATCCTTATGTGGTCCCGCTGACGGAGGGAAAGCCTGCGGTATTTCCACCATGGCTGGTGTTTTCAGTGGTGTCTGACATCGCGTCTGATGTGCTTGATGGTCAGGCTGAATCCAGAATCACAGTGCAGATTGATATCTGGGCAACGGCTCCTGATGACGCAGATGATATCCGTGAGCAGGCGCTTGATGCGGTAAGGGAACTGGCACCATCCGTTATTTCTAAAACTCAGGGTTATGATCCTGATTCCCGTCTGAGCAGAGCTACGCTTGAATTTCAGGTAATTGCCTGAGGTCGTTAATGATTTTACCCACCCGCCGCTGGCGGGTTTTTTATTTTCAGGAGACGAGTATGTCCTCTAATTTTGAACGTTCTCAGCAGACCAAAGTCATGATCTCGTCTGCACCGGTAACGGCAGAAACGCTGAGTTCTGCCAGTTTTCTTGAACTGAGCTGTACGATTAAAGAGGTTCAGTTTACCGCCGGGCAGAAACAGGATATTGATGTCACTACGCTGTGTTCTACCGAGCAGGAGAATATCAACGGTCTTGGGGCTGCTTCAGAGATTTCCATGTCAGGAAACTTTTATCTCAACGCTGCCCAGAACGCGTTGCGTAGTGCTTATGACAACGACACCACATACGGTTTCAAAGTTATTTTCCCGTCAGGAAATGGATTTACCTTTATGGCAGAAGTTCGCCAGCATACCTGGTCTGTGGGAACCAACGGTGTTGTTGCTGCCACATTTTCCCTGCGCCTGAAAGGAAAGCCCTCTCTGACCACTGAACCTTTGAAACTCCTCTCTGATTTGAAAAGTACACTACAGGTTTCTGCCAGTGAAACGCTGAATATGTCTGTTGAGGCATCAGGTGGTGTGCCTCCTTATTCATATGTCTGGAAGAAAGGCAGCTCTCCAGTTTCCGGGCAGACATCGGCAACTTTCAACAAGGCCTCCGTGACATCCGGAGATGCCGGTGCGTATACCTGTGAGGTTTCTGATTCAGCAAGCCCGATTAATAAGGTGACCTCCACTTCCTGCACCGTAACTGTCAGTTAAGGAGGATGAAATCTATGTCTAAAAATATCCGCAATCTGGCACTGGCGACGATGTCTGGTTTTCGCCACAAAACAGTTGATGTTCCTGAGTGGGAAGGTACAACGGTTGTATTACGGGAACCCTCTGCAGAAGCCTGGTTACGTTGGCAGGAGATCGTTAAAACCGGAGATGATGATACACCGTTATCAGTTGCGGAGCGTGCCCGCCGAAATCTGGAAGCGGATGTTGAACTGTTCATCGATGTTCTGTGTGATACCGGGATGCAACCCGTGTTTTCAGCGGATGATCGGGAGCAGGTACTTGCAGTATATGGTCCGGTACATGCGCGACTGCTTCGTCAGTCACTGGAACTGATCACTGATGCTGAAGTTATTAAAAAAAAGTAGCACTTCCGGGTATTCGTTTTCTGATGATGCTGGCGCTCAGGATGGGGCGCACATTGTCAGAGTTACGCCGGGAAATGTCTGCATCGGAAATCATGATGTGGGCAGAATTTGACAGGATCAGCCCGCTGGGTGACGAGCGGGCTGATATCCGGGCTGCCCAGATAGTTTCTGCAGTTTACGGGGCGCAGGGTGTCAAAGTTCCACTGAATGAAGCGATTCTTCAGTGGGAGGTCGTTCCTGCAAATAATATTAAAGAACCGTTCACAGCGTTTGAAAATGCATTATTTGCAGCGACACAATGATCTTCTTACTTTACTGGATTATGATTCCGATTTTTATTAAGTAAATAAGGAGATATTGATGGAAGTTATTCTTATTGCGCTAGTCCTGGGGTTAATTCCGGCTATTATCGCGCAAAGTAAAGGGCGT
The DNA here is from genome assembly GCF_046486385.1 of Escherichia sp. WS33. Lineage (NCBI taxonomy): Bacteria > Pseudomonadati > Pseudomonadota > Gammaproteobacteria > Enterobacterales > Enterobacteriaceae > Escherichia > Escherichia sp. WS33. The sequence continues at coordinate 2,936 of NZ_JBJQLJ010000057.1, forward strand.
TCATTTTGGGGATGGTGGATATACGGAGCCTTACTCTTTATCGTTGCCCTGGTTCATTCACTTGTAATCCAAAAAGATGAAAAAACGCATGAGCAACAAATGGTGAGCAATGGCATGAAAAAATGCCCTTACTGTGCGGAGTTGATCAAAGAAGAAGCCATTAAGTGTAAGCATTGCGGTAGTGATTTAACACATAACCCTGATAGTACCGTTTCGCAAAAAACGGATGATGAATATCTTGAAGAAGCAAGGCGTAAGGCTGGGCTTCTTTAAAAGCAAAAAACGCTTCGGCGGTTTTTTTTTGCCTGGAGAGCGAGAATGGCGTCACTACGCGAACTGATTATAAAAATCTCGGCAAATTCGCAGTCATTCCAGTCAGAAATTGCGCGAGCTTCACGTATGGGACAGGAGTACTACCGTACCATGCAGAACGGAGGTCGACAGTCTGCAGCTGCATCCCGTGATATGCGGCGAGCACTGGCAGAAGTGACCGAGCAGATAAATACGGCGAAGTCTTCGGCAATGAATATGGCTGGCGCATTTGCCGGTGCTTTTGCCACTGGACATCTTATATCTCTTGCGGATGAATGGAGCTCAGTAAATGCCCGTCTGAAGCAGGCCACGCAGTCCAGCGATGATTTCCAAGCATCACAGCGCGAATTAATGGCGATCAGCCAGAGAACGGGTACTGCTTTTGCTGATAACGCCAGTCTTTTTGCACGTTCGGCTTCTTCCATGCGGGAATATGGTTACAGGTCTGAGGAAGTACTGAAAGTTACCGAGGCCATTTCTACAGGATTGAAATTGTCCGGAGCCAGTTCTGCGGAAGCCAGCTCGGTGATCACTCAGTTCAGCCAGGCACTGGCGCAAGGGGTTCTGCGCGGTGAAGAGTTTAATTCAGTAAATGAAAGCGGTGATCGTGTTATTCGTGCTCTGGCTGCAGGAATGGGGGTTGCCCGTAAAGATCTGAAGGCAATGGCGGATGATGGAAAGCTGACCGCCGATAAGGTTGTTCCTGCACTGATTAGCCAGCTTGGTACGCTGCGGGATGAATATGCAGCCATGCCTGATACCGTATCATCCTCTGCAACCAAAGTTGAAAACGCCTTTATGGCCTGGGTTGGTGGTGCGAATGATGCCAGCGGTGCAACGAAAACGCTTACCGGAATAATGAATGGTGTTGCGAATAATATTGATACGGTTGCCACGGCGGCGGGAGCTCTGGTTGCAATTGGTGTAGCCCGATATTTTGGCAATATGGCGTCTTCTGCGGGCTCTGCAACTGCCGGGTTAATCACTGCTGCCAGAAACGAAGTGGCTCTTGCTGAGGCACAGCTCAGAGGGACACAGATAGCTACAGCCAGAGCGCGGGCGGCATTGTATCGTGCGCAGCAGGCGGTTGTGGCTGCCCGTGGTACAGAAAAACAGGCTGCAGCAGAAGCGAAACTGGCAACCGCACAGGCTTCACTTACCCGTAATATTGCTGCCAGAACAGCGGCACAGGCAACGCTGAATAACGTTACGTCAGTTAGTAGTCGGTTGTTAAGCGGTGCTCTGGGGCTGGTTGGTGGTGTGCCTGGACTTGTCATGCTGGGGGCGGCGGCCTGGTACACAATGTATCAGAACCAGGAGCAGGCCAGAGAATCAGCGCGTCAGTATGCCGCAACAATCGACGAAATTCGCCAGAAAACGTCTGCAATGTCACTTCCTGAAGCGGCAGATAATGAAGAAAAGACGCGGCAGGCTCTGGAGGAGCAGAACAGGTTAATTGACGAGCAGAAAAGTAAGATTAAATCCTTACAGGAAAAAATTGCTGGCTATCAGTATGTCTTGGCAAACCCGGGCTGGACAACCGATAACGGTTTTATGATTAACCACATGACGTCGGTGAAAACTGTCACAGAAGGGCTTGTAGAAGCAACAAGTCAGCTTGCTGTTGAGCAGTCCCGACTTTCCGGAATGCAGGAAAAAGCCCAGTCAATCCAGGATGTGCTTGCCGGGCTGGAAGAACGACGAGTGGTGCTGATCCGCCAACAGGCAGCGGAACAAAACAAAGCATATCAGTCATTACTGATCATGAATGGCCAACATACCGAGTTTAATCGTCTTCTTGGGCTTGGTAATGAATTACTTCAGCAGCGACAGGGGCTGGTGAATGTACCGTTACGGCTGCCACAGGCTGCGCTGGATGATAAACAGCAGAACGCGCTGAATAACACTGAGCGAGAGCTGACCTTATCCCGTATGAAGGGGGAAGCGCGTGAGCGTACTCGTCTGGGCTATGTAGCGGATGATCTCGGTTTTGTGGGGGATGCCTATCAGACGGCAAGGCAAACTTATATCAACAACGCGCTGGAAGCATGGCGTAACAACCAGGCGAATAAGCCAAAGGTACGTGGTGGAAAATCGGAAGCAGAAAAAACGGAAGATGCTTATAACAGACTGATTAAACAACAAAAAGAACAAATAGCACTGGCAGGACAGAATACTGAACTGGCTAAGATGAAATACCAGGTCAGCCAGGGCGAATTATCAACCTTATCAGAAGTGCAGAAACAAACCCTTTTACAGAATGCAGCACTCATCGACCAGAAAAAAATTCGTGAGCAAATTGCTGCTTATGAAAGCAGCCTGGCGGACAGTAACGCCAGTGTCAGGGCATCAAATGAGGCTCAGTTGTTAGGGTATGGAGACGGAACACGAATACGTGAGCGGCTTCAGGAAATGTGGAACATCCGACAGGAGTTTGAGCAGAAAAATAATGAGTTGCTGAGACAGTACCAGACCGGAGAAATCGAAGAAGCCCTGTGGAAACAGGAAAAAACGCTGAATGAAAAATATCTGGAGGAGCGTCTCAACGATCAGCAGGATTATTATGCAAAGGCCGATGCTTTACGCAGTAACTGGAATGCTGGGCTCAAAGAGGGGCTGACGAACTGGGCAGACAGTGCCACTGATTATGCTTCACAAGCGGCAGATGCGGTCGTTTCCACTATGGATGGTCTGGTTTCAAATATTTCTGAGGCACTGGCCGGAAACGTTGTGGACTGGAGAAACTGGGGGAGTTCGATCCTTCAGGAAGTTTCAAAAATCCTGATGAACGCGGCCATTGTTAACGGGCTGAAATCACTCTCCAGGACAATGTCGGGAGCGAGGGGATGGATTGGTAGTGTTGGCGACTGGCTTTCCGGTGCAGTAGCGAACGCAAAAGGCGGTGTTTACACATCGGCAAATCTGAGTGCTTACAGTAACACTATTGTGGATACACCGACGTATTTTGCTTTTGCGAAAGGTGCCGGGCTGATGGGCGAGGCCGGGCCTGAAGCTATCATGCCACTGACACGGGCAGCGGACGGCTCTCTTGGGGTCAGAGCCATTGGCAATGTGAATAGTGGCGGGGGGTTTGTTTATTCTCCCGTGTATCACATCAGTATTCAGAATAAAGGGAGCAATGGCGAGATAGATACGCAGTCAGCTAGGGGGCTGGTGGATCTGATCGACAGCAGGGTTGTGTCAATTATGCAGTCATCACGTCGGGACGGAGGATTATGCAGTGCCTGAGTCTGAAGTTTTTAACTGGCTCCCCCGCGAGGGGATGGAGACGACACGAAAGCCATCTGTTATTACGGTAAAGTTCGGTGACGGATATGAACAGCGACGGGCTGGTGGTCTGAATGCGGATCTGAAAACGTTTAAACCGGTATTTCGGGTCACAGATGAATATTCCCGCGCTGCGCTGGACAGTTTTTTATCCCGTCATGCCGGGATGCGTGCTTTTTTGTGGCGTCCGCCAAAATACAACAGGACCGTCCGGGTTGTCTGCAGGGAGTGGAGTATTTCGGATAATGCCATGTATACCGATTTTAACTGTACCTTTGAAGAGGTCACTCACTGATGCAGGATATACAGCAGGAAACACTCAATGAGTGTACAAAATCGGAGCAATCCGCGCTGGTCGTGCTCTGGGAAGTCGATCTGACAGAGGTCGGCGGAGAACGTTATTTTTTCTGTAATGAGCAGAACGAAAAAGGTGAGTCGGTCACCTGGCAGGGGCGACAGTATCAGGCGTACCCTATTCAGGGAAGCGGCTTTGAGATGAACGGCAAAGGAGCCAGTGCAAGACCAACGCTGAAAGTCTCTAACCTGCACGGCATGGTCACCGGGATGGCGGAAGACCTGCAGAGTCTGGTCGGCGGAACGGTGGTCAGGCGTAAGGTTTACGCCCGTTTTCTGGATGCGGTGAACTTCGTCAACGGAAACAGTGACGCCGATCCGGAGCAGGAGGTGATCAGCCGCTGGCGCA
>NZ_JBJQLJ010000058.1:0-6878 GCF_046486385.1 Escherichia sp. WS33
GTGGCACATGGATGAAACCTACGTGAAGGTCAATGGCCGCTGGGCGTATCTGTACCGGGCCGTCGACAGCCGGGGCCGCACTGTCGATTTTTATCTCTCCTCCCGTCGTAACAGCAAAGCTGCATACCGGTTTCTGGGTAAAATCCTCAACAACGTGAAGAAGTGGCAGATCCCGCGATTCATCAACACGGATAAAGCGCCCGCCTATGGTCGCGCGCTTGCTCTGCTCAAACGCGAAGGCCGGTGCCCGTCTGACGTTGAACACCGACAGATTAAGTACCGGAACAACGTGATTGAATGCGATCATGGCAAACTGAAACGGATAATCGGCGCCACGCTGGGATTTAAATCCATGAAGACGGCTTACGCCACCATCAAAGGTATTGAGGTGATGCGTGCACTACGCAAAGGCCAGGCCTCAGCATTTTATTATGGTGATCCCCTGGGCGAAATGCGCCTGGTAAGCAGAGTTTTTGAAATGTAAGGCCTTTGAATAAGACAAAAGGCTGCCTCATCGCTAACTTTGCAACAGTGCCGCGCGACGAGCAGCAGCACCAGGAGCAGAAGCACGTCGAGAAAAAGCAACAGCAGATCGAGCAGCGCCCACGGCGGGCCGCTCGCATCGGATAAGTCGAAAAATCCGGCTAAAGTGGCCGAGCTGCACATCAGGCCGCGCGGTTTTCCTCCCTGATCGCCGGCGCGGTTTCTTCCTCCCTGAACCGCATGCAGACTTGCCGCCTCGGACACCCCGAGGCGGTTTTTTTTCGCCTCGCTCGAGCATCGCCGCATCCGACGATGCCGAGACGACCAGGCCGCGCACGTCGAGCTGCAGCATCGCCATTGCCGACGATGGCACCAGGTCGCCGGCGGTGGCCACCGACCTCGAGCTCGCATCGCCACATCCGACGATGCGCGCCGGCGTCGACCATCGCCAGGTCTGACGATGGCGGCCGCCCTGCCCTGGATCTCGCATCGCCATTTCTGGCGATGAGATCCACGGAGCGGCCATTTAGACCCGCCAATAACGACCCGGCCAAGATAAATCGCATGACGGCCTTTTTGGCCGGGGGTAGCATGACCGGACACTTTGCGTATGCCCAAAGGAGCCCGCAAGTATGCGCAGGACGAAGCCAGTAGCCGCGCCGATGGTGGCGCGGGTCTATCTGCGCGTCAGCACCGACGCGCAGGACTTGGAACGCCAAGAGGCGATCACTACGGCCGCGAAGGCCGCCGGCTACTACGTCGCCGGCATCTACCGTGAGAAGGCATCCGGCGCACGCGCCGACCGGCCTGAGCTGCTGCGCATGATCGGCGACCTACAGCCCGGCGAGGTGGTCATTGCCGAGAAGATCGACCGCATCAGCCGCCTACCTTTGCCCGAGGCCGAGCGCCTGGTGGCCTCGATACAGGCCAAAGGCGCACGCCTGGCCGTCCCTGGCGTGGTCGATCTATCCGACCTGGCGGCCGAGGCCCAGGGCGTCGCCAAGATCGTGCTGGAAGCCGTGCAGATCATGCTTTTTCGCCTGGCCTTGCAGATGGCCCGCGACGACTACGAGGACAGGCGCGAACGCCAGCGCCAAGGCATTGAGTTGGCCCGCCAGGCCGGGCGGTACAAGGGCCGCCGTGCTGATCCGAAGCGCCGCGCCCAAGTTGTCGCGCTGCGCAAGTCCGGCTACAGCATCAACAAGACCGCCGAGCTGGCCGGGTACAGTGCGGCCCAGGTGAAACGGATATGGGCCGAGGTCAGCCAGGCCGAAGCGAAGCAGCACGGCGCGTTCGTGGAGGACGCATTGACGGAAGCCGATGCCCTGGCCGCTGTCGGCCAGGATGAGCGCCAGGAGGAAAGGGCATGAAGAAGCCGAACCAAGACGACGAGCCGTTTTTCATCACCGAGGAGATTGCGGCCGAAATGATCGCCGGCGGCTATGAGTTCGAGCTGCCGCCCATTCCTTGCACCATCCGCCTACGCGACGTGCTGGAGCGCATGACCGATGCTGAGCTAGCATTGCAGCCGGGCGAGATCGCCGACCAGGAGCGTGAACGCTGCCGGCGCAAGCCGTGTTCAACCTCATGATCTGGTCATGGTATTTTTCATGGCACTGAGCCTGATAGTTCTTGCAAATTGTTGTCACTAAAGGGTTTTGTGTGCTTGTTTACAATCGAGTGGGAGTGACGGGCACTGGCTGGCAATGTCTAGCAACGGCAGGCATTTCGGCTGAGGGTAAAAGAACTTTCCGCTAAGCGATAGACTGTATGTAAACACAGTATTGCAAGGACGCGGAACATGCCTCATGTGGCGGCCAGGACGGCCAGCCGGGATCGGGATACTGGTCGTTACCAGAGCCACCGACCCGAGCAAACCCTTCTCTATCAGATCGTTGACGAGTATTACCCGGCATTCGCTGCGCTTATGGCAGAGCAGGGAAAGGAATTGCCGGGCTATGTGCAACGGGAATTTGAAGAATTTCTCCAATGCGGGCGGCTGGAGCATGGCTTTCTACGGGTTCGCTGCGAGTCTTGCCACGCCGAGCACCTGGTCGCTTTCAGCTGTAAGCGTCGCGGTTTCTGCCCGAGCTGTGGGGCGCGGCGGATGGCCGAAAGTGCCGCCTTGCTGGTTGATGAAGTACTGCCTGAACAACCCATGCGTCAGTGGGTGTTGAGCTTCCCGTTTCAGCTGCGTTTCCTGTTTGCCAGCCGGCCCGAGATCATGGGGTGGGTGCTGGGCATCGTTTACCGCGTCATTGCCACGCACCTGGTCAAGAAAGCGGGCCATACCCACCAAGTGGCCAAGACGGGCGCGGTCACCCTGATCCAGCGTTTTGGATCGGCGCTCAATCTGAATGTTCACTTCCACATGCTGTTTCTCGACGGTGTGTATGTCGAGCAATCCCACGGCTCAGCGCGTTTCCGCTGGGTCAAGGCGCCGACCAGCCCAGAGCTCACCCAGCTGACGCACACCATCGCCCACCGGGTGGGTCGCTATCTGGAACGGCAAGGCCTGCTGGAACGGGATGTCGAAAACAGCTATCTGGCCTCGGATGCGGTGGATGACGACCCGATGACACCCCTGCTGGGGCACTCGATCACTTACCGTATCGCTGTCGGTTCACAGGCGGGGCGAAAGGTGTTCACTTTGCAAACTCTGCCGACCAGTGGTGATCCGTTCGGTGACGGGATTGGCAAGGTAGCCGGGTCCAGCCTGCACGCCGGCGTGGCGGCCAGGGCCGATGAACGCAAGAAGCTCGAACGGCTGTGCCGGTACATCAGCCGCCCGGCGGTATCCGAGAAGCGGCTGTCGTTAACACGAGGCGGCAACGTGCGCTACCAGCTCAAGACGCCGTACCGGGACGGCACCACGCACGTCATTTTCGAACCATTGGATTTCATTGCAAGGCTGGCCGCCCTGGTACCGAAGCCCAGAGTCAACCTAACCCGCTTCCACGGGGTGTTCGCACCCAACAGTCGGCACCGGGCGTTGGTCACGCCGGCAAAACGGGGCAGGGGCAACAAGGTCAGGGTGGCTGATGAACCGGCAACACCAGCACAACGGCGAGCGTCGATGACATGGGCGCAACGGCTCAAGCGTGTTTTCAATATCGACATCGAGACCTGCAGCGGCTGCGGCGGCGCCATGAAAGTCATCGCCTGCATTGAAGACCCTATAGTGATCAAGCAGATCCTTGATCACCTGAAGCACAAAGCCGAAACCAGCGGGACCAGGGCGTTACCCGAAAGCCGGGCGCCACCGGCTGAGCTGCTCCTGGGTCTGTTTGACTGACGAGCCTGAAGGCCAACGATACCAATCAAAATGCTGCGTTCACAGCGCCGCGGCAGGGATCCGCCGTGCTGGTTGTCGGAAAAGGAGCCGCTAGTGGGAAAGAGGAGGGTAAATTTTCAGCGTTGCTGGCTCCCCGTCAGCCGGATTGGGTTGCATCGCAGGGGTGTCGAAAGAGTCAACTGCGGTCCAAAGCTGTTGGACTTGGGTGAAAAGGGCGTTTATTCTTCCTATACGTGCCGCGTTCCAGGCGGCGACTATGAGGGCTATGTCGATGCCCATGTGCGCCGGCTGGAGGCGCTACGCCGGGCCGGTATCGTCGAGCGGATCGACGCCGACCAATGGCGCATCCCCGATGATCTGGTCAGCCGTGCCGCCGCCCATGACGCCGGCCGAGACAGTCAGGCCAGCGTTCGCGTCCTTTCCCCGGTCGATCTGAACAAACAGATCGGATCGGACGGCGCGACCTGGCTGGACCGGCGGCTGATCCACGGCGAGACGGCCGACCTTGCGCCAACCGGCTTCGGGCAACAAGTCCGCGAAGCCATGGACCAGCGCCGCGAGCACCATATCGAACAGGGCGACGCCACCCGCAGCCGGGACAGCCGCGTCTTCTACCGGCGCAACCTTCTCGCCATCCTGCGGGAGCGCGAGGTAGCCGGCGTCGGATCGGATATGGCTTTGAGTAAGGGCCTGCCGTTCCGCGCCGCCACGGACGGCGAGAGCGTCAGCGGCAAGTTTACCGGAACCGTGCATCTATCGAGCGGCAAGTTCGCCGTGGTCGAGAAATCCCATGAGTTCACCCTTGTCCCGTGGCGGCCGATCATCGACCGCCAACTCGGCCGCGAGGTTATGGGCATCGTGCAGGGCGGGTCGGTGTCGTGGCAGTTAGGGCGGCAGAGGGGGCTGGAACGCTGAGTGCGCCCATGCCGCATTGCGAAGCAAAAGATAATCGGATAAAATGTAGCAATTCATATTCGTAAGCGTGGAGTAATCAGATGGGAAATTCCAAGTCAGCAGACAAGTAAGCCGCAACAACCAGTATTGTTGTTGCGGCGCTCTGTAAGGCTAGTCTCATCTGATTGCTGACGAGCAGACGTCGCCCGGTATTCCTTAATCGAGGGTTGATTCGTCATGACCACCACACGCCCCGCGTGGGCCTATACGCTGCCGGCAGCACTGCTGCTGATGGCTCCTTTCGACATCCTCGCTTCACTGGCGATGGATATTTATCTCCCTGTCGTTCCAGCGATGCCCGGCATCCTGAACACGACGCCCGCTATGATCCAACTCACGTTGAGCCTCTATATGGTGATGCTCGGCGTGGGCCAGGTGATTTTTGGTCCGCTCTCAGACAGAATCGGGCGACGGCCAATTCTACTTGCGGGCGCAACGGCTTTCGTCATTGCGTCTCTGGGAGCAGCTTGGTCTTCAACTGCACCGGCCTTTGTCGCTTTCCGTCTACTTCAAGCAGTGGGCGCGTCGGCCATGCTGGTGGCGACGTTCGCGACGGTTCGCGACGTTTATGCCAACCGTCCTGAGGGTGTCGTCATCTACGGCCTTTTCAGTTCGATGCTGGCGTTCGTGCCTGCGCTCGGCCCTATCGCCGGAGCATTGATCGGCGAGTTCTTGGGATGGCAGGCGATATTCATTACTTTGGCTATACTGGCGATGCTCGCACTCCTAAATGCGGGTTTCAGGTGGCACGAAACCCGCCCTCTGGATCAAGTCAAGACGCGCCGATCTGTCTTGCCGATCTTCGCGAGTCCGGCTTTTTGGGTTTACACTGTCGGCTTTAGCGCCGGTATGGGCACCTACTTCGTCTTCTTCTCGACGGCTACCCGTGTGCTCATAGGCCAAGCGGAATATTCCGAGATCGGATTCAGCTTTGCCTTCGCCACTGTCGCGCTTGTAATGATCGTGACAACCCGTTTCGCGAAGTCCTTTGTCGCCAGATGGGGCATCGCAGGATGCGTGGCGCGTGGGATGGCGTTGCTTGTTTGCGGAGCGGTCCTGTTGGGGATCGGCGAACTTTACGGCTCGCCGTCATTCCTCACCTTCATCCTACCGATGTGGGTTGTCGCGGTCGGTATTGTCTTCACGGTGTCCGTTACCGCGAACGGCGCTTTGGCAGAGTTCGACGACATCGCGGGATCAGCGGTCGCGTTCTACTTCTGCGTTCAAAGCCTGATAGTCAGCATTGTCGGGACATTGGCGGTGGCACTTTTAAACGGTGACACAGCGTGGCCCGTGATCTGTTACGCCACGGCGATGGCGGTACTGGTTTCGTTGGGGCTGGTGCTCCTTCGGCTCCGTGGGGCTGCCACCGAGAAGTCGCCAGTCGTCTAACCGACGACTGGTAGCAGGCCCGCTCCGATGCGGCGCACTAACCATCGAAACCTCGTGAATGTCGGTATCCTGTCTGGCAGGATACCGCTCATTTCCCTTGTTCAGTTCATCGCCGTCGCCGAGCATCTGAATTTTCGGCATGCGGCCAAGGCACTTGGTATCAGCCAGTCGAGCGTCAGCGCGCGTGTGAAAGCGCTGGAGGATAACCTTGGTGTCCTGCTATTTGAGCGCCATGCGCGGGGCGTTCGGCTAACAGACGCAGGCAGGCACTTCATGGAGCGTGTCACGGCGGGTGTCGATCAACTCGATCACGCAGTGAAGACCGCGGAGTGACGGGCACTGGCTGGCAATGTCTAGCAACGGCAGGCATTTCGGCTGAGGGTAAAAGAACTTTCCGCTAAGCGATAGACTGTATGTAAACACAGTATTGCAAGGACGCGGAACATGCCTCATGTGGCGGCCAGGACGGCCAGCCGGGATCGGGATACTGGTCGTTACCAGAGCCACCGACCCGAGCAAACCCTTCTCTATCAGATCGTTGACGAGTATTACCCGGCATTCGCTGCGCTTATGGCAGAGCAGGGAAAGGAATTGCCGGGCTATGTGCAACGGGAATTTGAAGAATTTCTCCAAAGCCCGCGACGCAGCGCCGGCAGGCAGAGCAAGTAGAGGGCAGCGCCTGCAATCCATGCCCACCCGTTCCACGTTGTTATAGAAGCCGCATAGATCGCCGTGAAGAGGAGGGGTCCGACGA
>NZ_JBJQLJ010000006.1:0-193452 GCF_046486385.1 Escherichia sp. WS33
TCGGGCCGTCAGTCGCAGCAACTACCAGGATCGCGCCGTCCATCTGAGCAGCACCGGTGATCATGTTTTTAACATAGTCGGCGTGCCCCGGGCAGTCTACGTGTGCGTAGTGACGGGTCGGGGTGTCATATTCAACGTGAGAAGTGTTGATGGTGATACCACGAGCTTTTTCTTCCGGCGCGTTATCGATCTGGTCGAATGCACGAGCAGCACCGCCGTAGGTTTTAGCCAGTACGGTGGTGATTGCAGCGGTCAGAGTAGTTTTACCGTGGTCAACGTGGCCGATAGTACCAACGTTAACGTGCGGTTTTGTACGTTCAAATTTTTCTTTAGACACGGCTATATTCCTTACTATAGTGCTCTCCCCTTCAGGAGAGAGCACGGGACTTTGGTATTAACCCTTAGGCTTATTTACCACGGGCTTCAATTACGGCCTGAGCAACGTTACTCGGCGCTTCATCATACTTCAGGAATTCCATAGTGTATGATGCACGACCTTTGGTCAGAGAACGCAGCTGAGTTGCGTATCCGAACATTTCAGACAGCGGTACTTCAGCGTGGATCTTAACGCCAGTAACTTCAGATTCCTGACCTTTGAGCATACCACGACGACGGCTCAAGTCACCGATAACGTCACCGGTGTTCTCTTCCGGAGTTTCTACTTCAACCTTCATGATCGGCTCAAGCAGAACTGGTTTCGCTTTCTTAAAGCCTTCTTTAAAGGCGATAGAAGCAGCCAGTTTAAACGCCAGTTCAGAGGAGTCAACGTCATGGTAAGAACCGAAGTGCAGACGAATACCCATGTCTACTACCGGGTAGCCTGCCAGCGGACCTGCTTTCAGCTGTTCCTGGATACCTTTATCAACGGCCGGGATGTATTCGCCAGGGATTACACCACCTTTAATGTCGTTGATGAACTCGTAGCCTTTCGGGTTTGAACCCGGCTCCAGCGGGTACATGTCGATAACAACATGACCATACTGACCACGACCACCAGACTGTTTCGCGTGTTTACCTTCAACATCGGTAACTTTCTGGCGGATAGTTTCACGGTAAGCAACCTGCGGTTTACCTACGTTCGCTTCAACGTTGAATTCACGCTTCATACGGTCAACGATGATGTCGAGGTGCAGTTCGCCCATACCCGCGATAATGGTCTGGTTAGATTCTTCGTCAGTCCATACACGGAAAGACGGGTCTTCTTTAGCCAGACGGCCCAGAGCCAGACCCATTTTTTCCTGGTCAGCTTTGGTTTTCGGTTCAACTGCGATGGAGATTACCGGCTCAGGGAATTCCATACGTTCCAGAATGATCGGCGCATCCGGGTCACACAGGGTGTCACCAGTGGTTACGTCTTTCAGACCGATAGCAGCAGCGATGTCGCCCGCGCGAACTTCTTTGATCTCTTCACGTTTGTTAGCGTGCATCTGAACGATACGACCGAAACGCTCACGTGCAGCTTTCACGGAGTTCAGTACGGTATCACCAGAGTTAACCACACCGGAGTAAACACGGAAGAAGGTCAGGTTACCAACAAACGGGTCGGTAGCGATTTTGAACGCCAGTGCAGAGAACGGCTCATCATCACTTGCGTGACGCTCAGCCGGAGTGTCTTTACCGTCGTCCAGGATACCGTTGATCGCAGGTACGTCAACCGGGGATGGCAGGTAATCAATTACCGCATCCAGCATCGCCTGAACACCTTTGTTCTTGAACGCAGAACCACAGGTTACCAGGATGATTTCGTTGTTCAGAACGCGCTGACGCAGAGCACCTTTGATTTCTGCTTCAGTCAGTTCTTCACCACCCAGGTATTTTTCCATCAGCTCTTCAGAAGCTTCAGCTGCGGATTCGATCAGGTTCTGGTGCCATTCGTTAGCCAGTTCAACCATGTCTGCCGGGATATCTTCGTATTCGAAGGTTACGCCCTGGTCAGCGTCGTTCCAGTTGATAGCTTTCATTTTCACCAGGTCAACAACACCGGTGAAATGTTCTTCAGCACCAATCGCCAGCTGCAGCGGAACCGGGTTCGCGCCCAGACGGGTTTTGATCTGGTTAACAACTTTCAGGAAGTTCGCACCCATGCGGTCCATTTTGTTAACGAACGCAATGCGCGGAACTTTATATTTGTTTGCCTGACGCCATACGGTTTCAGACTGCGGCTGAACACCACCAACTGCGCAGTAAACCATTACCGCACCATCGAGAACACGCATGGAACGTTCTACTTCGATTGTGAAGTCAACGTGCCCCGGGGTGTCGATGATGTTGATGCGATGCGGCTCATACTGCTTAGCCATACCAGACCAGAATGCAGTAGTCGCAGCGGAAGTGATGGTAATACCACGTTCCTGCTCCTGCTCCATCCAGTCCATGGTTGCAGCGCCGTCATGAACTTCACCGATTTTATGGTTTACACCGGTGTAGAACAGAATACGTTCGGTAGTAGTGGTTTTACCGGCGTCGATGTGCGCACTGATACCGATATTACGGTAGCGTGCGATGGGTGTTGTACGAGCCATTTGTTTCCTCGTTTATCTTTTAGGCGTTCAATTTAAGTAGCCCAAAGCGGGCTGCTTACTGGAAGCGCCCGCCTGGTGACTAAAACTCCGAAGGGATTACCAACGGTAGTGTGCGAACGCCTTGTTGGCTTCGGCCATACGGTGAACGTCTTCACGTTTCTTAACTGCAGTACCTTTGTTTTCTGCAGCATCAGAAAGTTCGTTCGCCAGGCGCAGAGCCATGGATTTATCACCGCGTTTACGAGCAGCTTCAACGATCCAACGCATTGCCAGAGCATTACGACGAACCGGACGGACTTCAACTGGTACCTGATAAGTAGAACCACCAACGCGGCGAGACTTAACTTCTACAGTCGGGCGCACGTTTTCGAGAGCTACTTCGAATGCTTCCAGTTCAGATTTACCAGAGCGCTGAGCCAGGGTCTCCAGCGCGCTGTATACGATAGATTCAGCAGTAGATTTTTTACCATCTACCATCAGGATATTTACAAATTTAGCCAGCAGTTCTGATCCGAACTTCGGATCCGGCAGAATTTTACGCTGACCAATGACGCGACGACGTGGCATGGAAATACTCCGTTGTTAATTCAGGATTGTCCAAAACTCTACGAGTTTAGTTTGACATTTAAGTTAAAACGTTTGGCCTTACTTAACGGAGAACCATTAAGCCTTAGGACGCTTCACGCCATACTTGGAACGAGCCTGCTTACGGTCTTTAACGCCGGAGCAGTCAAGCGCACCACGTACGGTGTGGTAACGAACACCCGGGAGGTCTTTAACACGACCGCCACGGATCAGGATCACGGAGTGCTCCTGCAGGTTGTGACCTTCACCACCGATGTAGGAAGTCACTTCGAAACCGTTAGTCAGACGAACACGGCATACTTTACGCAGCGCGGAGTTCGGTTTTTTAGGAGTGGTAGTATATACACGAGTACATACGCCACGTTTTTGCGGGCATGCTTCCAGCGCAGGCACGTTGCTTTTCGCAACTTTGCGAGCACGTGGTTTGCGTACCAGCTGGTTAACTGTTGCCATTAAATAGCTCCTGGTTTTAGCTTTTGCTTCGTAAACACGTAATAAAACGTCCTCACACAATATGAGGACGCCGAATTTTAGGGCGATGCCGAAAAGGTGTCAAGAAATATACAACGATCCCGCCATCACCAGGCCATCTGGCTGGAGTGCTTAACCGTAAGTCTGACGAAATCAGTATAGTCAATGGGAATAATGTCGTTCGAAATTTGACCAGTCAAACCGCGGGCAATAAGGTCTTCGTTCAGGGCATAGACCTTAATGGGGGCATTACGCAGACTTTCAAGGTAGCGGTTACCGTCAACTGCGGCAGTTACACCATCTTGCAATAATAGCAGTTCGTCGCCCTCACTGAGCAGACGCAGCAGCGCAGCAAAATCCGTCAGCCAGGGTGAACGATGTAATGTGTGCAGCATAAACGCCTCAAAACCTCAAAATAACATCGTAGTTGGCGAGTTCGCGGCGTAAGGCATCTGCTTCGAGCGGCGTGGCTTCGACAACAAAGGGTGTCTGCGGATCTAACCCGCGTTCGCGCAGTGAAGCCGCACAAACCCAGCACTGTTCAATGTCGTACAGACCCAACAATTTAAAAGTGGCAATGTAATCACGCGCCAGCACTGCATCGGGCTTTTGTCCTGACAGCAGCTGAAAAACGCCATCAGCGATAAAGAAGACGGCCAGATCGTCAGTTAATGCGGAAGTTGCCAGTAAAGCATCTAAACCTTCCCGACCAGCAGCTGTACCATGAGGTGCAGTAGAAAAAACAAACGCAATTCGTTTCATCAGAACTGTACCACCCTGTCACAGGTCAGCGAGGCTTCCGCCAGCGCCCCAAGTCCGCTTAAGGTAAATCCTGGCTGAAGGTTTGACGAAGCCAGCCCCAGCCTTCCTGCTTCAGTTTCATCGACGATACCGCGGCGTAACGCTGCCGCTACGCAGATATTCAGCGCCACACCATGTTGCGCATTCAACTGTTGCCAGCCGCGCACAAGGTCAAATTCGTCACTTGCCGGTGAGGTCAATTGGTTAGCGTTATAGACCCCTTCCCGATAGAAAAAGACGCTGCTTAACTCATGGCCTTCGGCTATCAGCGCCTGCGCAAACTGAAAAGCACTACTCGCCTGTTGCGTACCGTATGCTGGCCCGGTCACCACGATGGCAAAACGCATTACTTATCTTGCCCCAGGAAGTCGCCACTTTTGAACTGGCGAATATAGAGATAAACAGTATGTTTGGAAATATTCAGACGATCAGCAACCTGATTAATCGCGTCTTTTATGTCGAATATCCCTTTCTCGTAGAGATTCAATACGATCTGGCGATTTTTGGCGTTATTAGAAACATTGCGATCGGCATTCACTTCTTCGATGGTGAACTCCAGCGTTTGGGTAACCAGATCTTCTACAGAGGAAGCAAAGTTGACATTTGAGCCGACATCCGGCGTCTCTGGTGGCACGAAGGTGCTCATAATCTGCGAGAAAGGAACATCGAGGTTCATATTAATGCACAGCAGGCCAATTACACGCTGTTCGCGATTACGAATGGCGATGGTCAGCGACTTCATTAATACGCCGCTTTTGGCGCGAGTAAAGTAGCATTTAGAAACGCTGCTATCCGCTCCCGTCATATCGTGAAGCATACGTAGCGCCAGGTCGGTAATTGGCGAACCAATCTTCCGGCCTGTATGTTCACCGTTAGCAATACGAATGGCTGAACATTTTAAATCCTGCAAAGAGTGCAAAACGATTTCACAGTGGGAGCCAATGAGCATCGCTAACCCGTCCACCACCGCTTCGTAGGATTTCAGAATATCAAAATCGCTCTGGTCGAAAGGACGTTGATCCAGTAAATCCAACTCACTGGTTTCGTTGGTTAAAAGCGACCTGGACATGAAAAAAAACACTCCTTTTCAGGAGCCTGTCGTTAACTTTTCAGGGCAGGCTCATTAATGATGCGGGTAACTAAATTAATACAGCGGAGGTTCCGCTTTCCAGCACTAATTATATCCGGCCTGTAATAAAAAAACCGCCGCCTGGTCAGGCGGCGGTTCTTAATGCTTATTTTTTAGCAGAATCTGCGGCTTTCGCATCAGCTTCCGGCTTTGCATCAGCCTTCGGCGCTGGTTTCACATCCAGCAGCTCTACGTCAAACACCAGGGTAGAATTCGGTGGGATCCCCGGAACACCCGCTTTGCCGTAAGCCAGTTCTGGTGGAATAACCAGTTTGATCTTACCGCCTTTCTTGATGTTCTTCAGACCTTCTGTCCAACCCGGGATAACACCGTCCAGACGGAAAGAAAGCGGTTCACCACGGGTGTAAGAGTTGTCGAACTCTTTACCGTCGATCAGCGTACCTTTGTAGTTCACTACAACAGTATCGCTGTCTTTCGGTGCTTCGCCTTTACCGGCTTCTACTACCTGATAAACCAGACCAGTTGAAGAGGTTTTCACACCTTTCTCTTTGGCAAATTTCTCGCGGTACTCTTTACCTTTTGCTTCGTTATCAGCCGCGTCTTTTTCCATCTTCGCCTGAGCAGAAGACTTCACGCGAGCTTCGAATGCTTGCAGAGTCTGTTCGATCTCTTGGTCGGAGAGTTTGCTCTTATCAGCAAATGCATCCTGAACACCAGCGATCAGCTGATCTTTATCCAGTTTGATGCCCAGTTTTTCTTGTTCTTTAAGAGAGTTTTCCATGTAACGACCCAGCGAAGCACCCAGTGCATAAGCTGATTTCTGATCGTCATTTTTGAACGCTGCTTTGCTGTCAGCAGTTGTAGCAGGTTTTGCAGCTTCAGCAGCAAAAGTGATTGGTGCATGCAGGGCAACGGCCATTGTGGTCGCCAGCAGCGTTACTTTAAACAGTGATTTCATCCATATCTCCAGGATCGGGGCATCTCACCCCAGGGTTAACTATTATCAGAAGGGTACTATAAAGCGTTGTCGAACAAATCTACATACAGACACGCCCTATTATCATCTATTTTCAGACTCTTTTTGTTTAAATTAGTTTCGATGACCGCGAAATGAGTGCTGTCTCGGGCAGCAAAGTTAAGTAGAATCCGCGGCGACCATTCGACAAAAGAGGTGAATCATGCAGGATTTATCATTGGAAGCACGCCTGGCAGAGCTGGAGAGCCGACTGGCTTTTCAGGAAATCACCATTGAAGAACTGAACGTCACGGTGACCGCTCATGAAATGGAGATGGCGAAACTGCGCGATCATCTGCGTCTGCTGACCGAGAAGTTAAAAGCCAGCCAGCCGTCGAACATCGCGTCGCAGGCTGAAGAAACGCCACCGCCACATTATTGAGGCGTAAAAAAAGCGGGGATTCCCCGCTTTTTTGTCACCTTTTCGGTATTAGTGGCAACCACAACCGCCGTTGCCTTTACCGCCACAGCAGCCTTCGCCACCGTGTTCATGACCGTGATCGTGGCCATGACCGCCGCAGCAACCGTCGTGGTCGTGATCGTGGTGATGATCGTGCGCGCCGTGAACGTGGCCATGAGCCAGTTCTTCTTCGGTCGCTTCGCGAATCGCCACAACTTCAACGTTGAATTTCAGGTTCTGACCGGCCAGCATGTGGTTACCATCAACCACGACGTGATCGTCTTCAACCGCAGTGATTTCAACCGGTACCGGACCCTGGTCAGTTTCAGCCAGGAAACGCATACCTACCTGCAGTTCATCAACGCCCATAAATACGTCTTTAGGAACACGTTGCACCAGGTTTTCGTCGTACTGACCGTAAGCGTCGTTCGCGCCAACAGCGACATCAAATTTGTCGCCAACTTCATGACCTTCCAGCGCCGTTTCCAGGCCAGAGATCAGGGAACCGTGACCATGCAGGTAGTCCAGCGGCGCACTCACCGGAGACTCATCAACCAACACACCGTCTTCTGTACGTACCTGATAGGCCAGGCTGACCACCAGGTCTTTTGCTACTTTCATGATATCTCCTGAGCATGGGAAGAATAGTGGCGCAGATTGTAGCGGAATTCTGCAGCCGTGTACTCACTAGCTTAAAAAAACTCGGCGCATATCGCTAGTCCGGATGAAAAATCCCGATCACTTGCTCATCTTTGCGAACGTGATCGCGGGCTTCTTTGTCTGCTTCTCGCATCTGATGTCCGCACTTAACACATTCAACAATATCAATATTATTTTCGCGCCACATCGCCATTGAATCCTGCGCCTGACAGGCCGGGCATTTTGCGCCCGCAATAAAACGTTTTCGGATTGCCATCTTTACCCTCTACTCAAATTCATCCCAGCCGTCCAGCTGGCGTCGTTCTTGTTGCATTTCACGCTGGAAAATCTCTTCCAGTTCGCGTCGGGCTTCCCTGGCGCGAGAAATTTGTACGGTATCAGCATGCATCGGGATTAACTCCCGCAGCATTCGCATATCCAGGCGGCGAAAATGCAGTTGCGCCCGCTGTGCCTGATGCGGATGCATGCCAAGCGTGACCAGCGTCTTGCGCCCCAGCTCTAACGCACTGGAGAATGTTTCACGGGAAAACTGCGTCACCCCTGCCTGTAATAACTCATGCGCTTCCACACGTCCGCGCGCTCGCGCAAGAATATGCAAATGCGGAAAGTGCTGCTGGCATATTTCCACCAGCTTCATGGTGTCTTCCGGCTCGTTACAGGTAATGACGATAGACTCAGCGGCCTCTGCACCCGCAGAACGTAAAAGATCGACCTGCGTGGCGTCGCCGTAATAAACTTTGTAGCCATATTTACGCATCAGGTTAACGGCGCTGATATCCCGCTCCAGCACGGTAATGCGCATTTTATTTGCCATCAGCAAACGACCAATCACCTGACCAAAACGCCCGAAGCCCACGACAATGACCTGGGGTTTATCATCGTTGACCCACGGTTTTTCGTCTTCTTCTTCCGGTCCGTTAAACTGGCGGGATAGCCATTTATCCACCAGCTTCATCAGCAACGGCGTGGTCATCATGGAAAGCGTCACCGTCACCAGCAACAGCGCCATCTGGTCGCCCTGGAATAAACGTTGTGAAGAAGCGGTAGAAAAGAGGACAAAGGCAAACTCACCGCCCTGACTCAACACGCCAGCAAACTGCATCCGCTCTGAGCTACGCACGCCATACAATCGCGCCAGCAGATACAACACGAGAATTTTCACCGCCACCAGCACAACCACGCTTATCACTACCCACAACAGATGGGTATAAAGCACCCCGAGATTGAGCGACATGCCGACAGAGATAAAGAACAAACCGAGCAGCAAGCCTTTGAAGGGATCGATAGCCGTTTCCAGTTCATGGCGATATTCACTTTCCGCCAGCAGCACGCCCGCAATAAACGTACCGAGCGCCATCGACAGCCCCAGCGCGTCCATAAACAATGCGGAACCCAACACCAACAGCAGCGTCGCGGCGGTGAACACTTCCCGCACGCCAGAAGCTGCAATAAAACGGAATACCGGACGCAGTAAATAGCGCCCGCCAATCAGCATGCCGACAAACGCCAGCACCTTCATGCCGATCTTCATCCAGTCGAAATGTTCGTCTGCCGAACCCGCCAACAACGGCACTAACGCCAGTGCCGGGATCACCGCCAGATCCTGAAACAGCAGAACCGAAAACCCGAGCTGCCCGGATTCGCTGCGATTCATCCCTTTCTCACGCATCAATTGCAACGCCATTGCAGTTGAAGACATCGCAAGGCCAATGCCACCGACAACCGCCGCCTGCCAGGCGAAATCCGTCAGCATCAATAATCCCGCCAGCAACGCCGCGCTTAACAGCACCTGTGCCGCGCCTACGCCAAAAATCGAACGCCGCAGTTGCCAAAGTTTGGAGGGATTCAACTCAAGACCGATGATAAACATCAGGAATACCACGCCGAGTTCCGAAAAGTGGAGGATCTCATCGACGTCGCTAATAAACCCCAGCCCCCATGGACCAATTGCAATTCCTGCCAGCAAATATCCCAACACAGCGCCAATACCCAGCCGCGATGCCAGCGGCACCGCAGCCACCGCCGCGAAGAGAAACAGCACTCCTGCGAGTAAAAAATCGGAACCTTCCATCAGCGGCCTCCTGGAGACAGCGGATTTGCCAGCCAGTCACCGTAGGCTCTGGCGTGACTCGCCAGCTCCTGTGCGCTTTGCCGTCTCGCCCAGTAAATAATGATGGGACTTAACCAATGCATCCGGCACATGCCCGCCGCCAGTTCAAAGGGACGCAGAACATCGCTCATCGGGTAGCGATTCAATGCGTCATAACGGTAAGCACTTTCCGGCTCGCCGGTGGTAATCACGCTACGCCAGTACTTTCCCGCCAGTTGGTTTCCTCCCGGCCCGCTGGCAAAACCACGACTTAATACCCGGTCCAGCCACTCTTTCAGTAGCGCCGGGCAGCTATAGGTATAAAGAGGATGCTGAAAGACAATCACCTCGTGCTCGCGCAGTAATGCCTGCTCACGGGGGATATCAATAAAAAAATCGGAATAGTGCGCATAAAGGTCGTGCACGGTAACATTGCTGAGCTGCGTGGCCGGTTTAAGCAGTACCCGGTTTGCCACCGAGTCCTGAGATTCCGGATGGGCATACAGCAGCAAAACTTTCGCTGGCTGAGACATCATCCCCCTCCCGGTATGGTTTTTGTGTATAGTCGCTGTTTTGGGCTACCATTGCGCCCGGTGCGGCAGCTCGCCCATACATTACATTATCATAATGATAAGTTAACATAGTCTGAACATACGGCGCCTTATGATTGTTTTCTCCTCGTTACAAATTCGTCGCGGCGTGCGCGTCCTGCTGGATAATGCCACCGCCACCATCAACCCTGGGCAGAAAGTCGGCCTGGTGGGTAAAAACGGCTGTGGTAAATCTACCCTGCTGGCATTGCTGAAAAATGAAATCAGCGCCGACGGCGGCAGCTACACCTTTCCGGGAAGCTGGCAACTGGCGTGGGTGAATCAGGAAACGCCGGCGTTACCGCAAGCGGCGCTGGAATATGTCATTGACGGCGACCGTGAATATCGTCAACTAGAAGCGCAGCTACACGACGCCAACGAACGTAACGACGGGCACGCCATTGCGACCATTCATGGCAAGCTGGATGCTATTGACGCATGGAGTATTCGCTCCCGTGCCGCCAGCCTGCTGCACGGCCTCGGTTTCAGCAATGAACAACTGGAGCGCCCGGTAAGTGATTTCTCCGGTGGCTGGCGTATGCGTCTTAACCTTGCCCAGGCGCTGATTTGCCGTTCAGACTTGCTGCTGCTCGACGAACCGACTAACCACCTCGATCTCGATGCCGTTATCTGGCTGGAAAAATGGTTGAAGAGCTATCAGGGCACGCTGATCCTGATCTCTCACGACCGCGACTTCCTCGATCCGATCGTTGATAAAATTATTCATATCGAACAACAAAGCATGTTCGAGTACACCGGCAACTACAGTTCGTTTGAAGTACAGCGCGCCACCCGTCTGGCGCAGCAACAAGCGATGTATGAAAGCCAGCAGGAACGCGTAGCGCATCTGCAAAGTTATATCGACCGTTTCCGTGCCAAAGCCACCAAAGCGAAGCAGGCCCAGAGCCGCATTAAGATGCTCGAGCGTATGGAGCTGATTGCCCCCGCGCACGTCGACAACCCGTTCCGCTTTAGCTTCCGCGCGCCGGAAAGCCTGCCAAATCCGTTACTGAAGATGGAAAAAGTCAGCGCGGGCTATGGCGATCGCATTATTCTCGACTCGATTAAACTGAACCTGGTGCCCGGCTCGCGCATTGGTCTGTTAGGCCGCAACGGCGCGGGTAAATCGACATTAATCAAACTGTTAGCCGGTGAACTTGCGCCAGTCAGCGGTGAAATTGGTCTGGCGAAAGGGATCAAGCTCGGCTACTTCGCCCAGCATCAACTTGAATACCTGCGCGCCGACGAATCACCTATTCAACATCTGGCACGTTTAGCGCCGCAGGAGCTGGAACAAAAACTGCGTGACTACCTCGGCGGCTTTGGTTTCCAGGGCGATAAAGTAACCGAAGAAACGCGCCGCTTCTCAGGTGGGGAAAAAGCCCGCCTGGTGCTGGCATTAATTGTCTGGCAGCGTCCGAATCTGCTGCTGCTCGACGAACCGACTAACCACCTTGACCTCGACATGCGTCAGGCACTCACCGAAGCATTAATCGAGTTTGAAGGCGCGCTGGTTGTCGTTTCGCACGACCGTCATTTGCTGCGTTCCACCACTGACGATCTCTACCTGGTTCACGATCGTAAAGTCGAACCGTTCGACGGCGATCTGGAAGATTATCAACAGTGGTTGAGCGACGTACAAAAGCAGGAAAACCAGACCGACGAAGCGCCAAAAGAGAACGCGAACAGCGCCCAGGCACGTAAAGATCAGAAGCGTCGGGAAGCGGAGCTGCGTGCGCAAACCCAGCCGCTGCGTAAAGAGATTGCCCGTCTGGAAAAAGAGATGGAGAAGCTGAACGCGCAACTGGCGCAGGCGGAAGAGAAACTCGGCGACAGCGAACTGTATGACCAGAGCCGTAAAGCGGAGTTGACCGCCTGCCTGCAACAGCAAGCCAGCGCCAAATCCGGCCTGGAAGAGTGCGAAATGGCGTGGCTGGAAGCCCAGGAGCAGCTTGAGCAGATGCTGCTGGAAGGCCAAAGCAACTGATGGCGCAGATAACGACGACCGATGCCAATGAATTTAGCAGCAGTGCTGAATTCACCCCTATGCGCGGCTTTAGCAATTGTCATCTACAAACTATGCTGCCGCGTTTGTTTCGTCGTCAGGTGAAATTCACCCCGTACTGGCAGCGGCTGGAGTTGCCCGACGGCGATTTTGTCGATCTCGCGTGGAGTGAAGACCCCGCACAGGCGAAACATAAACCGCGTTTAGTGGTGTTTCACGGGCTGGAAGGCAGTCTCAATAGCCCTTACGCCCACGGTCTGGTTGAGGCGGCGCAAAAGCGCGGCTGGCTGGGCGTGGTGATGCATTTTCGCGGATGCAGCGGTGAACCAAACCGTATGCACCGCATTTACCATTCGGGCGAAACCGAAGACGCCAGTTGGTTTTTACGCTGGCTGCAACGCGAATTTGGTCATGCGCCAACGGCTGCCGTCGGCTATTCGCTCGGCGGTAATATGCTGGCCTGTTTGCTGGCAAAGGAAGGCAATGATCTCCCGGTTGATGCGGCGGTGATTGTCTCTGCGCCGTTTATGCTGGAAGCCTGTAGCTATCATATGGAAAAGGGCTTTTCCCGCGTTTATCAGCGTTACTTGCTAAACCTGTTAAAAGCCAATGCCGCACGCAAGCTGGCAGCCTACCCCGGAACACTGCCGATTAATCTCGCGCAGTTAAAATCGGTACGTCGCATCCGTGAATTTGACGATCTAATCACCGCCAGAATTCACGGCTACGCTGACGCTATCGACTATTATCGTCAGTGTAGCGCCATGCCGATGCTGAACCGGATCGCCAAACCTACGCTGATTATTCACGCCAAAGACGATCCGTTTATGGATCATCAGGTGATCCCGAAACCGGAAAGTCTCCCCCCGCAGGTTGAGTATCAACTGACTGAACATGGCGGTCATGTTGGCTTTATTGGCGGTACATTACTTCATCCGCAAATGTGGCTGGAGTCACGCATTCCTGACTGGTTAACAACGTATCTGGAGGCGAAATCATGTTGATTCCGTGGCAAGACCTCTCCCCCGAAACGCTGGAAAATTTAATTGAAAGCTTTGTGTTACGTGAAGGCACCGATTATGGTGAACATGAGCGTACACTTGAACAGAAAGTCGCCGACGTCAAACGCCAGCTACAGTGCGGAGAAGCGGTGCTGGTATGGTCGGAGCTGCACGAAACGGTCAATATTATGCCGCGCAGTCAGTTTCGCGAATAACCTGCAACCGTCGGCGGACGAGATAATAATGATAGCTAAGTCATGGAGTTACTATGTCTGCCAAACATCCGGTCATTGCGGTAACAGGATCCAGCGGCGCGGGGACCACCACCACCAGCCTCGCGTTTCGTAAAATATTCGCGCAGTTAAATCTGCATGCAGCTGAGGTGGAAGGCGACAGTTTTCACCGTTACACCCGCCCGGAAATGGACATGGCGATCCGCAAAGCGCGCGACGCCGGGCGGCATATCAGCTACTTCGGCCCCGAGGCTAACGACTTCGGCCTGCTGGAACAAACCTTCATTGAATACGGTCAGAGCGGCAAAGGGAAATCTCGCAAATATCTGCATACCTACGACGAAGCCGTACCGTGGAATCAGGTACCGGGGACATTCACCCCCTGGCAACCTTTACCGGAACCCACTGATGTACTGTTTTATGAAGGTTTACACGGCGGCGTAGTCACGCCACAGCATAACGTTGCGCAGCATGTGGACTTACTGGTCGGCGTGGTGCCTATCGTTAACCTTGAGTGGATTCAAAAACTGATCCGCGACACCAGCGAGCGCGGGCACTCACGAGAAGCAGTGATGGACTCGGTAGTGCGTTCAATGGAAGATTATATCAACTACATCACACCGCAGTTTTCCCGCACCCATCTTAACTTCCAGCGCGTTCCCACCGTCGACACTTCAAACCCGTTCGCGGCAAAAGGTATCCCGTCGCTCGATGAAAGCTTTGTGGTGATCCATTTTCGTAATCTGGAAGGGATCGATTTCCCCTGGCTGCTGGCGATGTTGCAAGGCTCATTCATTTCCCACATCAATACGTTAGTGGTACCGGGCGGCAAAATGGGTCTGGCAATGGAATTAATTATGCTGCCGCTGGTGCAACGATTGATGGAAGGAAAGAAAATCGAGTAACTCTGCTATTACGCCGGATAAAATACTATCCGGCTTCACAACGGGATAGTTAAATCACGCGGCAACCACTTCATACGAGTGAGTAATATTCACCGCTTTTTCCAGCATCAACGCCACTGAACAATATTTCTCAGCAGAGAGATCAACCGCACGCGCAACCGCTGCGTCTTTCAGGTCGCGACCGGTGACGATAAAATGCAGATTAATGTGCGTAAACAGGCGTGGTGCCTCTTCGCGGCGTTCAGAGGTCAATTTTACTTCACAATCGACCACATCCTGACGCCCTTTTTGCAGGATAGAAACCACATCGATGGCACTGCAACCCCCCGCCGCCATCAACACCATTTCCATCGGACTTGGTGCTTTATCGCCTGAGTTGCCGTCCATTAAAATCTGATGACCAGAGGCGGATTCGCCCAGAAAAGTTAACCCTTCGACCCACTTCACTCGCGCTTGCATTTTTGCTACTCCACTGCGTCAATTTTCCTGACAGAGTACGCGTACTAACCAAATCGCGCAACGGAAGGCGACCTGGGTCATGCTGAAGCGAGACACCAGGAGACACAAAGCGAAAGCTATGCTAAAACAGTCAGGATGCTACAGTAATACATTGATGTACTGCATGTATGCAAAGGACGTCACATTACCGTGCAGTACAGTTGATAGCCCCTTCCCAGGTAGCGGGAAGCATATTTCGGCAATCCAGAGACAGCGGCGTTATCTGGCTCTGGAGAAAGCTTATAACAGAGGATAACCGCGCATGGTGCTTGGCAAACCGCAAACAGACCCGACTCTCGAATGGTTCTTGTCTCATTGCCACATTCATAAGTACCCATCCAAGAGCACGCTTATTCACCAGGGTGAAAAAGCGGAAACGCTGTACTACATCGTTAAAGGCTCTGTGGCAGTGCTGATCAAAGACGAAGAGGGTAAAGAAATGATCCTCTCCTATCTGAATCAGGGTGATTTTATTGGCGAACTGGGCCTGTTTGAAGAGGGCCAGGAACGTAGCGCATGGGTACGTGCGAAAACCGCCTGTGAAGTGGCTGAAATTTCGTACAAAAAATTTCGCCAATTGATTCAGGTAAACCCGGACATTCTGATGCGTCTGTCTGCACAGATGGCGCGTCGTCTGCAAGTCACTTCAGAGAAAGTGGGCAACCTGGCGTTCCTCGACGTGACGGGCCGCATTGCACAGACTCTGCTGAATCTGGCAAAACAACCAGACGCTATGACTCACCCGGACGGTATGCAAATCAAAATTACCCGTCAGGAAATTGGTCAGATTGTCGGCTGTTCTCGTGAAACCGTGGGACGCATTCTGAAGATGCTTGAAGATCAGAACCTGATCTCCGCACACGGTAAAACCATCGTCGTTTACGGCACTCGTTAATCCCGTCGGAGTGGCGCGTTACCTGGTAGCGCGCCATTTTGTTTCCCCCGATGTGGCGCAGACTGATTTATCACCCCGATATCAACTATGCACTTCGACAAACGCTGGTGCTATGTTTGCCCGTGGCCGTTGGGTTAATGCTTGGCGAATTACGATTCGGTCTGCTCTTCTCACTCGTTCCTGCCTGTTGCAATATTGCGGGCCTTGATACGCCTCATAAACGTTTTTTCAAACGCTTAATCATTGGTGCGTCGCTGTTTGCCACCTGTAGCTTGCTGACACAGCTACTACTGGCAAAAGATGTTCCTCTGCCCTTTTTGCTGACCGGATTAACGCTGGTACTTGGCGTCACTGCTGAGCTGGGGCCATTGCACGCTAAATTGCTTCCCGCATCGCTGCTCGCCGCCATTTTTACCCTCAGTCTGGCGGGATATATGCCGGTCTGGGAACCATTGCTCATCTATGCGTTGGGCACTCTCTGGTACGGATTGTTTAACTGGTTTTGGTTCTGGATCTGGCGCGAACAACCGCTGCGCGAGTCACTAAGTCTGCTGTACCGTGAACTGGCAGATTATTGTGAAGCCAAATACAGCCTGCTTACCCAGCACACCGACCCTGAAAAAGCGCTGCCGCCGCTGCTGGTGCGCCAGCAAAAAGCGGTCGATCTAATTACCCAGTGCTATCAGCAAATGCATATGCTTTCCGCGCAAAATAATACTGACTACAAGCGGATGCTGCGTATTTTCCAGGAGGCGCTGGATTTACAGGAACATATTTCGGTCAGTTTGCATCAGCCGGAAGAGGTGCAAAAACTGGTCGAGCGTAGCCATGCGGAAGAAGTTATCCGCTGGAATGCGCAAACCGTCGCCGCTCGCCTGCGCGTGCTGGCTGATGACATTCTTTACCATCGCCTGCCAACGCGTTTTACGATGGAAAAGCAAATTGGCGCACTGGAAAAAATCGCCCGCCAGCATCCGGATAATCCGGTTGGGCAATTCTGCTATTGGCACTTCAGCCGCATTGCCCGCGTGCTGCGCACCCAAAAACCGCTCTATGCCCGTGACTTACTGGCCGATAAACAGCGGCGAATGCCGTTACTTCCGGCGCTGAAAAGTTATCTGTCACTAAAGTCTCCGGCGCTACGCAATGCCGGACGACTCAGTGTGATGTTAAGCGTTGCCAGCCTGATGGGCACCGCGCTGCATCTGCCGAAGTCGTACTGGATCCTGATGACGGTATTGCTGGTGACGCAAAATGGCTATGGCGCAACCCGTTTGAGGATTGTGAATCGCTCCGTGGGAACCGTGGTCGGGTTAATCATTGCGGGCGTGGCGCTGCACTTTAAAATTCCCGAAGGTTACACCCTGACCTTGATGCTGATTACCACCCTCGCCAGCTACCTGATATTGCGCAAAAACTACGGCTGGGCGACGGTCGGTTTTACCATTACCGCAGTGTATACCCTGCAACTGTTGTGGCTGAACGGTGAGCAGTACATCCTTCCACGTCTTATCGATACCATTATTGGTTGTTTGATTGCTTTCGGTGGTACCGTCTGGCTGTGGCCGCAGTGGCAGAGCGGGTTATTGCGTAAAAACGCCCATGATGCTTTAGAAGCCTATCAGGAAGCGATTCGCTTGATTCTGAGCGAGGACCCGCAACCTACCCCACTGGCCTGGCAGCGAATGCGGGTAAATCAGGCGCATAACACTCTGTATAACTCATTGAATCAGGCGATGCAGGAACCAGCGTTCAACAGCCATTATCTGGCAGATATGAAACTGTGGGTAACGCACAGCCAGTTTATTGTTGAGCATATTAATGCCATGACCACGCTGGCGCGGGAACACCGGGCATTGCCACCTGAACTGGCACAAGAGTATTTACAGTCTTGTGAAATCGCCATTCAGCGTTGTCAGCAGCGGCTGGAATATGACGAACCGGGGAGTTCTGGCGATGCCAATATCATGGATGCGCCGGAGATGCAGCCGCACGAAGGCGCGGCAGGTACGCTGGAGCAGCATTTACAGCGGGTTATTGGTCATCTGAACACCATGCACACCATTTCGTCGATGGCATGGCGTCAGCGACCGCATCACGGGATTTGGCTGAGTCGCAAGTTGCGGGATTCGAAGGCGTAATGCAGGCTAAACCATCGGATAAGGCATTCACGCCGCATCCGACATCTTTTGCCTGATGCTTCGTATTTACGCCCCAATCACCTTAGCCACCGCGTGGGCGAAACGTTGCATCCCTTCATCGATATCCGCATCTTCCACCACCAGCGACGGTGCAAAACGCATCACATCCGGTCCGGCATTCAGCACCATTACGCCAGCCTCTGCGCCCGCATACAGGAAATCACGCGCCCGACCTTTGAACTGTGGCTTAAGCTCCGCGCCAATCAACAGCCCCATACCGCGAATATCGCTAAACACATCGTACTGCTGATCGATCTTCTGCAAATGGTCAACAAAACGCTGGCGTTTCGCCTGAATGCCTTCCAGCACTTCAGGGGTATTGATGATATCAAACGCCGCGCCCGCTACTGCACAGGCCAGAGGATTACCGCCGTAGGTGGAACCGTGAGAACCAGGATGAAACGCAGAAGCAATTTCCGCCGTGGTCAGCATGGCGCTAATCGGGAAGCCGCCGCCTAACGCTTTCGCAGAGGTCAGAATATCCGGCGTCACACCGTAGTGCATGTAAGCAAACAAATCGCCAGTCCGCCCCATCCCGCACTGCACTTCATCAAACACCAATAATGCCTGATGTTGATCGCACAGCTCGCGCAAGCCCTGCAAAAACTCTGGCGTCGCAGCCGTCACACCGCCCTCGCCCTGGATCGGCTCAACCACCACCGCACAGGTGTGATCATCCATCACCGCTTTCACTGCGTGGAGATCGTTAAAGGGAACGTGGATGATGTCTGCCGGTTTTGGCCCAAAGCCGTCGGAATATTTTGGCTGCCCGCCCACCGAGACGGTAAACAGCGAGCGACCATGAAAAGCGTTATGGAAGGCAATAATTTTGGTTTTGAACGGGCTATGACGCACACAGGCATAATGGCGTGCCAGTTTAAAGGCGGTTTCGTTAGCTTCCGTGCCGGAGTTCATAAACACCACGCGTTCGGCAAACGTCGCCTCAATCAGTTTGCGCCCAAGACGCAGCGCCGGTTCATTGGTGAAAACGTTACTGATATGCCACAGAGTTTCGCCCTGGGTTTTTAACGCATTCACCAGCGCAGGATGGCAATGGCCCAACGCCGTAACTGCAATGCCACCCGCGAAATCGACATACTCCTTGCCTTGCTGATCCCAGATTCGGCTGCCCTGACCTTTTACCGGAATGAACTCTGCCGGAGCATAAATCGGCAGGATCACTTCATCGAAAGTCGCCCGTGTAATTGCTGTTTGTTCAATTGCCATCTCATGATCACCCTGTTACGCATAAATAAATGTGAAATTATAATCACAAAATATGCATAAAAAATCACTGAATGGCAATCAGAAATCAGCGATGCAGAAAATTAGCCAGCAGTTGATGTCCTTGTTCGCTAAGAATACTTTCTGGATGGAATTGCACACCTTCCAGATCCCACTGGCGATGGCGAATCCCCATAATCTCGCGGGTTTCGCTCCAGGCCGTCACGTCAAAGCACGCTGGTAATGAGTCAGGTTCCACCACCAGCGAATGGTAGCGTGTCACGGTGAGTGGATTTGCCAGCCCCCGAAATACGCCCTCACCGTTATGTGTAATCGGCGAGGTTTTGCCGTGCATAACCTTTGCGGCGCGCACAACTTTACCGCCAAATGCCTGCGCCATTGCCTGATGACCGAGGCAGACGCCAAGAATCGGCAAGCGCCCGGCATAGTGGCGAATAACGTCAAGGGAGATCCCGGCTTCATCTGGCGTACAGGGGCCAGGTGAGATGACAATTTTTTGTGGTTTAAGGGCGTCGATATCCGCCAGCGTCAACGCATCGTTGCGCTTAACCAGCACATCCGCCCCCAGTTCACAAAAGTACTGGTAGAGGTTCCAGGTAAAAGAATCGTAGTTATCTATAAGCAGGATCATGGCGGCTCCGGTACGAAAGAACCGCGCTATTTTACTCAGATTCCCCGGCTTCGCTTACCACTTTGCTAAATATCATCTGCAGCGCGGTGAGATCCCCCATTGCTCCACTCTGATTTGCCTGATTCCAGGCCTCTTTTTCGATACCCTGCCAGCTCAGTTGATATCCGGCATGAATCGCCAGTTGCTCGAAGAAGATCCGCTGTGCCAGACCACTTCCCACCCGGAAGGGATGCAGCACGTTGATTTCACAATAGTAATGCGCCAGCCGCTCGACGAACTTCGCTTTCTCCAGGCCAACCAGATAACCTTCTTCCTCCAGATCCTGCATCAGGGCATTGCCCTCTTTTTCGATATAAGCAAAGTGGCAGAACGGCGTATCGCCCTGATAAATATCAACTTCACGCAGTTGCCCTGCCCAGTCGAAAATATCCTGGTACAGCTGGCGATGGATAGTGCGCAAATGCGGTAAACCGCGCACCAGCGGACCAAGCTCAATGGTCGCAGCACGCAGCGCCGTCATTTCGTAAGCGGCCTGTTCCAGCCGCTGCTGCTGGCGGATGTTCAGCCGGTTACGCATGATATCAAGGCCAGGATAAAGATACGGATCGCGCCCTTCGCCGAATTTATCGCTCATAGTGACTCCTCAGCTCTTCAAGGCGCGCTAAAGCCTCTGCGGCAGTAAGAGTGACTAAAGGCATCTCGACGCCTTCAAGACGGCGACTGGCCTGAAAATTACGATTACGCTGAAGCTCCCAGAGACGGGACTTTTGCTTATCGGTGAGTTTCTTCACTTGATGCCTCCCTGAACGTGTCCATTTGCCACAAGTATAAGCGGCAAATCCGGGTTACGCCGGGAGAGCAAAAGCGCGGGCAAGATTGCCCGCGCGAGAAATCATTACGGCAGGACTTTAGCGGAAAGGATAACTACCGGTTTTGACGGCACATTCTGGTACGGACCAACGTCATGAGTCGGCACCTGGGAAATCTTATCGGCAACGTCCATGCCTTTCACCACTTTACCAAATACCGCGTAACCGAAATCACGCTGACCATGGTCAAGGAAGGCGTTATCGGCAACGTTGATAAAGAACTGGCTGGTGGCGCTGTCTTTGTCGGCGGTACGCGCCATCGCGATGGTACCACGCGTGTTGCGCAGGCCATTATCGGCTTCATTTTTGATTGGCGGGTTTGGTTTTTTCTGCTGCATCTGCTCGGTGAAACCGCCGCCCTGAATCATAAAGCCAGGAATGACGCGGTGAAAGGTAGTGTTGTTATAAAAACCGCTGTTCACATAATCGACAAAGTTCTGCACAGACACTGGCGCTTTTTGTTTATCCAGCTCCAGTTCGATGTTACCAGCTGAGGTTGTCAACAATACGTGCGGGTCCCCTTTCGCTGCCATTGCTGCGGGAGAAAGAGCAGAAAGAGCGAAAACAGCAGCCATCGCCGCCAGGGTCGATTTGAACATGAGATTTCCTTAACAAACAGAGCAGAAAAAAAGCAAGTGAAGAGATTCTAAATAGCCTTCAAGAACAAGGCCATCCCTTTACCTAATTTTACGTATCTGAAATATATGTAACCTGACGATCACTTTTTATTCCGTGATCAAAATCACCTCTTAAAATGCAATTTAGCAACCGATTGCAATAAAACATTTAAACAGATCACAAAATCACCTAAAATCGCCCGCTCGCGGCATATCCCGCTATGCCATTTTATTTTTGAACGCAGGCCAATCATGACTAACAGCAATCGCATCAAGCTCACATGGATTAGCTTTCTCTCCTACGCACTGACTGGTGCGTTGGTTATTGTCACCGGGATGGTGATGGGAAATATCGCCGATTATTTCAATCTGCCTGTTTCCAGTATGAGTAACACCTTCACCTTCCTCAACGCCGGCATTTTAATCTCTATCTTCCTCAACGCCTGGCTGATGGAAATCGTCCCGTTGAAAACGCAGTTACGTTTTGGCTTTCTCCTGATGGTGCTGGCGGTTGCCGGTTTGATGTTCAGCCACAGCCTGGCGCTGTTCTCGGCGGCGATGTTCATTCTCGGGGTGGTCAGCGGCATCACCATGTCGATTGGTACATTCCTGGTAACACAAATGTATGAAGGGCGTCAGCGCGGTTCCCGCCTGTTATTTACCGACTCCTTCTTCAGTATGGCTGGGATGATTTTCCCAATGATCGCCGCGTTTCTACTGGCGCGCAGCATTGAGTGGTACTGGGTTTATGCCTGCATCGGGCTGGTGTATGTCGCTATTTTTATTCTGACCTTCGGCTGTGAGTTCCCGGCGCTGGGCAAACATGCGCCAAAAACGGATGCTCCGGTAGAGAAAGAAAAGTGGGGGATCGGCGTACTGTTTCTCTCTGTTGCGGCGCTGTGCTACATCCTTGGTCAGTTAGGTTTTATCTCCTGGGTGCCTGAGTATGCCAAAGGCCTGGGCATGAGCCTGAACGACGCGGGCACGCTGGTGAGTAACTTCTGGATGTCATACATGGTCGGCATGTGGGCGTTCAGCTTTATTCTTCGCTTCTTTGATTTGCAACGTATTCTGACCGTACTGGCTGGTCTGGCTGCGATTCTGATGTACGTCTTTAACACCGGAACACCAGCACATATGGCGTGGTCAATTCTCGCTCTGGGCTTCTTCTCCAGCGCGATCTATACCACCATCATCACCCTGGGTTCACAGCAGACCAAAGTACCGTCGCCAAAACTGGTTAACTTTGTCCTGACCTGCGGAACCATCGGTACTATGTTGACCTTTGTGGTTACCGGCCCGATTGTTGAACATAGCGGTCCGCAGGCGGCACTGCTTACAGCAAACGGTCTGTACGCTGTCGTCTTTGTGATGTGCTTCCTGTTAGGTTTCGTCAGCCGTCACCGTCAGCATAACACCCTGACCTCTCATTAATTGCTAATGCCGGACGGCACTATCGTCGTCCGGCCTTTTCCTCTCTTCCCCCGCTACGTGCATCTATTTCTATAAACCCGTTCATTTTGTCCATTTTTTGCACAAACATGAAATGTCAGACAATTCCGTGACTTAAGAAAATTTATACAAATCAGCAATATACCCC
The DNA here is from genome assembly GCF_046486385.1 of Escherichia sp. WS33. NCBI lineage: Bacteria > Pseudomonadati > Pseudomonadota > Gammaproteobacteria > Enterobacterales > Enterobacteriaceae > Escherichia > Escherichia sp. WS33. The sequence goes on from NZ_JBJQLJ010000006.1 coordinate 22,924, forward strand.
TTAAGGAGTATATAAAGGTGAATTTGATTTACATCAATAAGCGGGGTTGCTGAATCGTTAAGGTAGGCGGTAATAGAAAAGAAATCGAGGCAAAAATGAGCAAAGTCAGACTCGCAATTATCGGTAACGGTATGGTCGGCCATCGCTTTATCGAAGATCTTCTTGATAAATCTGATGCGGCCAACTTTGATATTACCGTTTTCTGTGAAGAACCGCGCATCGCTTATGACCGCGTACACCTCTCGTCTTACTTCTCTCACCACACCGCCGAAGAGCTGTCGCTGGTGCGCGAAGGCTTCTACGAGAAACACGGCATCAAAGTTCTGGTCGGCGAACGTGCTATCACCATCAACCGTCAGGAGAAGGTGATTCACTCCAGCGCCGGGCGCACCGTTTTTTATGACAAGCTGATCATGGCGACCGGTTCCTACCCGTGGATCCCGCCAATCAAAGGTTCTGATACTCAGGACTGCTTTGTCTATCGCACCATTGAAGACCTCAACGCCATTGAATCCTGTGCCCGTCGCAGCAAACGCGGTGCCGTTGTTGGTGGCGGCCTGTTAGGTCTGGAAGCCGCTGGCGCGCTGAAAAACTTAGGTATTGAAACCCACGTTATCGAATTTGCCCCTATGCTGATGGCGGAACAGCTTGATCAGATGGGTGGCGAGCAGCTGCGTCGCAAAATCGAAAGTATGGGCGTGCGCGTTCACACCAGCAAAAACACCCTTGAGATTGTGCAGGAAGGTGTCGAAGCGCGTAAAACCATGCGTTTTGCCGACGGCAGCGAACTGGAAGTCGACTTTATCGTCTTCTCTACCGGTATCCGTCCGCGCGATAAGCTGGCAACCCAGTGTGGTCTGGACGTAGCTCCGCGTGGGGGTATTGTCATTAATGATTCCTGCCAGACTTCCGATCCGGATATCTACGCCATCGGTGAATGCGCAAGCTGGAACAACCGTGTATTTGGTCTGGTAGCACCAGGCTACAAAATGGCGCAGGTCGCCGTTGACCATATTCTCGGTAGCGAAAACGCCTTTGAAGGTGCTGACCTTAGCGCCAAGCTGAAACTGCTGGGCGTAGACGTAGGCGGTATTGGTGATGCGCACGGTCGCACGCCTGGCGCACGTAGCTACGTTTACCTCGACGAAAGCAAAGAGATCTACAAACGCCTTATTGTCAGCGAAGACAACAAAACCCTGCTCGGTGCGGTACTGGTGGGCGATACCAGCGACTACGGCAACCTGCTGCAACTGGTGCTGAATGCTATCGAGCTGCCGGAAAACCCGGATTCTCTGATTCTGCCGGCGCACTCGGGTAGCGGTAAGCCGTCTATCGGTGTTGATAAACTGCCGGACAGCGCGCAAATCTGCTCCTGCTTCGACGTCACCAAAGGTGATCTGATTGCTGCCATCAACAAAGGCTGCCACACCGTTGCGGCGCTGAAAGCCGAAACCAAAGCGGGTACTGGCTGCGGTGGCTGTATCCCGCTGGTCACTCAGGTACTGAACGCGGAACTGGCGAAACAGGGCATCGAAGTTAACAACAACCTGTGCGAACACTTTGCTTATTCGCGTCAGGAACTGTTCCATTTGATCCGCGTTGAAGGCATTAAAACCTTCGAAGAACTGCTGGCGAAACACGGCAAAGGTTACGGTTGTGAAGTTTGTAAACCGACCGTCGGTTCGCTGCTGGCCTCCTGCTGGAACGAATACATTCTGAAGCCGGAACATACTCCGCTGCAGGATTCAAACGACAACTTCCTCGCTAACATCCAGAAAGACGGCACCTACTCGGTGATCCCGCGTTCTCCGGGCGGTGAAATCACCCCGGAAGGGCTGATGGCAGTAGGTCGTATCGCGCGTGAATTTAATCTCTACACCAAAATCACCGGCTCTCAGCGCCTGGCGATGTTTGGCGCACAGAAAGACGATCTGCCGGAGATCTGGCGTCAGCTGATTGAAGCTGGCTTCGAAACCGGTCATGCCTATGCGAAAGCACTACGTATGGCGAAAACCTGCGTGGGTAGCACCTGGTGCCGCTACGGCGTTGGCGACAGCGTCGGCCTCGGCGTGGAACTGGAAAACCGCTACAAAGGCATCCGTACGCCGCACAAAATGAAGTTCGGTGTCTCCGGCTGTACCCGTGAATGTTCAGAAGCTCAGGGTAAAGACGTGGGTATTATCGCCACTGAAAAAGGCTGGAACCTGTATGTTTGCGGTAACGGCGGCATGAAACCGCGTCATGCGGATCTGCTGGCGGCGGATATCGATCGCGAAACGCTGATCAAATATCTCGACCGCTTCATGATGTTCTACATCCGTACCGCCGACAAACTGACGCGTACCGCACCGTGGTTAGAAAACCTCGAAGGCGGCATTGATTACCTGAAAGCGGTGATCATTGACGACAAACTGGGGCTGAACGCACATCTGGAAGAAGAGATGGCGCGCCTGCGTGAAGCGGTAGTGTGTGAGTGGACTGAAACGGTCAATACGCCGTCTGCGCAGACTCGCTTCAAACACTTCATCAACAGCGACAAGCGTGACCCGAACGTGCAGATGGTGCCAGAGCGCGAACAGCACCGTCCGGCAACGCCGTATGAACGTATCCCGGTAACTCTGGTGGAGGACAACGCATGAACCAGTGGAAAGACATCTGCAAAATCGATGACATCCTGCCTGAAACCGGCGTCTGCGCGCTGTTAGGTGACGAGCAGGTAGCAATTTTCCGCCCGTATCACAGCGACCAGGTGTTTGCGATCAGCAACATTGATCCGTTCTTCGAGTCCAGCGTGCTGTCACGCGGGCTGATTGCGGAACACCAGGGCGAGCTGTGGGTCGCCAGCCCGCTGAAAAAACAGCGTTTTCGCTTAAGTGATGGCTTGTGCATGGAAGACGAACAGTTTTCCGTCAAACATTACGAAGCACGAGTGAAAGACGGCGTGGTGCAGCTGCGCGGTTAATGTTTTAACGGGAGGCGCAATGCCTCCCCTTTTTGCATGGTCCTGTAATGACCTTCGGTATATTGCAGGACATTTTTTAAACTTTTTGTTTTATTTTTTTGTTTTTATTTTTTAAAGGATAATCAAATGTTTACAGACACTATTAATAAGTGTGCGGCTAACGCTGCGCGCATTGCACGCCTGTCGGCAAATAACCCGCTCGGCTTTTGGGTCAGCTCCGCCATGGCGGGCGCGTATGTGGGTCTTGGGATCATCTTGATTTTCACGCTCGGTAATTTGCTCGACCCGTCCGTACGTCCGCTGGTGATGGGCGCGACCTTTGGTATCGCCTTAACGCTGGTGATTATCGCCGGTTCTGAACTGTTCACCGGACACACCATGTTCCTCACCTTTGGGGTAAAAGCGGGCAGCATCAGCCACGGGCAAATGTGGGCAATCCTGCCGCAAACCTGGCTGGGTAACCTGGTCGGTTCCGTCTTCGTTGCCATGCTCTATAGCTGGGGTGGCGGTAGCCTGCTGCCGGTAGATACCAGCATCGTTCACTCCGTCGCGCTGGCTAAAACCACTGCACCGGCAATGGTACTGTTCTTCAAAGGTGCATTGTGTAACTGGCTGGTTTGTCTGGCAATCTGGATGGCGCTGCGCACTGAAGGGGCGGCGAAATTTATCGCTATCTGGTGGTGTCTGCTGGCATTTATCGCGTCCGGCTACGAGCACTCCATCGCTAACATGACGCTGTTCGCGCTCTCCTGGTTCGGCAACCACAGCGAAGCCTACACGCTGGCGGGTATTGGTCATAACCTGCTGTGGGTGACGCTGGGTAATACTTTATCAGGTGCCGTATTCATGGGATTGGGTTATTGGTATGCTACGCCGAAAGCGAATCGTCCGGTTGCGGACAAATTTAATCAAACTGAAACGGCTGCCGGTTAATTACTAAGGGGTTTTTACGTGGATCATTTGCCTATATTTTGCCAATTACGCGATCGCGACTGTCTGATTGTCGGCGGTGGTGATGTCGCGGAACGCAAAGCAAGGTTGCTGTTAGACGCAGGCGCTCGCTTAACGGTGAATGCATTAGCGTTTATTCCACAGTTCACCGCATGGGCAGATGCAGGCATGTTAACCCTCGTCGAAGGGCCATTTGATGAAAGCCTTCTCGACACCTGCTGGCTGGCGATTGCAGCGACGGATGATGACGCGCTTAACCAGCGCGTCAGCGAAGCCGCTGAAGCTCGTCGCATCTTCTGTAACGTGGTCGATGCGCCGAAAGCTGCCAGCTTCATTATGCCGTCGATTATTGACCGCTCACCGCTGATGGTGGCGGTTTCCTCTGGCGGTACTTCTCCGGTTCTGGCGCGCCTGTTGCGCGAAAAACTCGAATCACTGCTGCCGCTGCATCTGGGCCAGGTAGCGAAATACGCCGGGCAGTTACGCGGTCGGGTAAAACAACAGTTCGCCACGATGGGTGAACGCCGCCGCTTCTGGGAAAAACTGTTCGTTAACGACCGTCTGGCGCAGTCGCTGGCGAACAACGATCAGAAAGCCATTACTGAAACCACCGAACAGTTAATCAACGAACCGCTCGACCATCGCGGTGAAGTGGTGCTGGTTGGTGCAGGTCCGGGCGATGCCGGGCTGCTGACGCTGAAAGGACTGCAACAAATTCAGCAGGCAGATGTGGTGGTCTACGACCGTCTGGTTTCTGACGATATTATGAATCTGGTACGCCGCGATGCTGATCGCGTTTTCGTCGGCAAACGCGCGGGATACCACTGTGTACCGCAGGAAGAGATTAACCAGATCCTGCTGCGGGAAGCGCAAAAAGGCAAACGCGTGGTGCGGCTGAAAGGTGGCGATCCGTTTATTTTTGGCCGTGGTGGCGAAGAGCTGGAAACACTGTGCAACGCGGGTATTCCGTTCTCGGTGGTTCCGGGTATTACCGCAGCTTCTGGTTGCTCTGCCTATTCGGGTATTCCGCTCACGCATCGCGATTATGCCCAGAGCGTGCGCTTAATTACCGGACACTTAAAAACCGGTGGCGAGCTGGACTGGGAAAACCTGGCGGCAGAAAAACAGACGCTGGTGTTCTATATGGGGCTGAATCAGGCTGCGACTATTCAGCAAAAGCTGATTGAACACGGTATGCCTGGCGAAATGCCGGTAGCAATTGTCGAAAACGGAACAGCAGTCACGCAGCGCGTGATTGACGGTACGCTCACACAACTGGGCGAACTGGCGCAGCAAATGAACAGTCCATCGCTAATTATTATTGGTCGGGTTGTTGGCCTGCGCGATAAACTGAACTGGTTCTCCAACCATTAATTTAATCAGGGCCAGAGAATTCTGGCCTTTTTCGTTTACAACTCTCTTTATATATTCAGCAGATAAAAATATAACTCATTAACAAAAATCATTTGTTTTTGCCCCGTTATATTCACCGTTACAGCGACTTACAAAATTAAGTCATTCACTCACTGACGCCGATTAAATATTCCTGTATCGTTCTTAATGAGCAGTCTACTTATATTCATATAATCAATGAATATTAATCAATATATAATACATAGGGAATGTAAATGAACAAATTTATTAAAGTTGCACTGGTAGGTGCGGTACTGGCTACGTTAACTGCATGTACTGGTCATATTGAAAACCGTGATAAGAACTGCTCTTACGACTACCTGCTGCACCCGGCAATTTCTATTTCTAAAATCATTGGCGGTTGCGGTCCTACTGCACAGTAAGTCTCTGACAGAAATCGGCTAACACCGGTTTAATTGCCCGACGCCCTCTGGATTTTCCGAGGGCGTATTTGTTTCTATGTCCTTCTTGCCCCCGCCCGTAAAAATATTTTCACTTTAAATTCAATTTGATAAATACATCCATTAGCCACAGCGCGATCCTGTGCGAAATTTTGTGATCTTCCTCCACATTACATAACATCATATGTTGTTATATTCATCATGCATTGTCATGTTACCTTTTAAATGACTGCAAACTCTCCCCTACAACGTATTGGACAAGAAAAAGGTATCGCTATGGGAAGCCAGGAACTCCAACGCAAGCTCGGATTTTGGGCCGTTCTTGCAATCGCCGTCGGGACAACCGTCGGCTCCGGTATTTTTGTATCTGTGGGTGAAGTGGCAAAAGCAGCGGGCACGCCGTGGCTTACGGTGCTCGCGTTTGTCATTGGCGGGTTAATTGTGATCCCGCAAATGTGCGTCTATGCGGAACTATCCACCGCTTATCCGGAAAATGGCGCAGATTATGTTTATCTGAAAAATGCCGGAAGCCGACCGCTGGCTTTCCTCTCCGGCTGGGCCAGCTTCTGGGCCAACGATGCGCCGTCATTGTCGATTATGGCGCTGGCGATTGTCAGCAATCTTGGCTTTTTAACGCCTATCGATCCGTTGCTCGGTAAATTTATCGCCGCCGGATTAATTATCGCCTTTATGTTGCTACACCTGCGCTCCGTTGAAGGCGGCGCAGCGTTTCAGACGCTAATTACCATCGCCAAAATTATCCCGTTCACTATCGTCATTGGCCTTGGGATCTTCTGGTTTAAAGCGGAGAATTTTGCCGCCCCTACCACCACTGCGATTGGCGCAACGGGCAGCTTTATGGCGCTGCTGGCGGGGATCTCTGCCACCAGTTGGTCGTATACCGGCATGGCCTCTATCTGTTATATGACCGGCGAAATTAAAAACCCCGGAAAAACCATGCCACGAGCGCTGATTGGTTCCTGTCTGCTGGTTCTGGTGCTCTACACCCTGCTGGCGCTGGTGATTTCCGGCCTGATGCCCTTCGACAAACTCGCCAATTCTGAAACGCCGATTTCCGACGCCCTGACCTGGATCCCCGCACTCGGCAGCACCGCTGGGATCTTTGTTGCCATCACGGCGATGATCGTCATTCTTGGTTCGCTTTCCAGCTGCGTGATGTACCAGCCGCGGCTGGAATACGCGATGGCGAAAGACAACCTGTTCTTTAAATGCTTCGGCCATGTGCATCCGAAATACAACACGCCGGATGTCTCCATCATCCTGCAAGGGGCGCTGGGGATCTTCTTCATCTTCGTTTCCGATCTCACCAGCCTGCTGGGTTATTTCACCCTGGTGATGTGTTTCAAAAATACCCTCACCTTCGGCTCCATCATCTGGTGTCGTAAACGCGACGATTACAAACCGCTGTGGCGTACTCCGGCTTTCGGGCTGATGACCACCCTCGCCATTGCGTCAAGCCTCATTCTGGTCGCCTCAACCTTTGTCTGGGCACCGATTCCCGGCCTTATCTGCGCCGTCATCGTTATTGCTACTGGTCTGCCTGCTTACGCCTTCTGGGCGAAGCGTAGCCGCCAGCTCAACGCTTTGTCGTAATGTTATCTGGAGAAAATAAAATGTTGGATATTGATAAAAGCACCGTGGACTTTCTGGTCACCGAAAATATGGTTCAGGAAGTGGAAAAAGTTCTCAGCCATGACGTTCCGCTGGTGCACACCATCGTGGAAGAGATGGTGAAGCGCGACATTGATCGTATTTATTTCGTTGCCTGCGGATCGCCACTCAACGCGGCGCAAACGGCGAAACATCTGGCGGATCGCTTTTCCGATCTTCAGGTCTACGCCATTTCCGGCTGGGAGTTCTGCGATAACACCCCGTATCGCCTCGACGATCGTTGCGCGGTGATTGGCGTTTCTGACTACGGTAAAACGGAAGAGGTAATCAAAGCGCTGGAGCTGGGCCGGGCCTGCGGCGCACTCACTGCGGCGTTCACCAAACGCGCGGACAGCCCGATTACCTCGGCGGCGGAATTTAGCATTGATTATCAGGCCGACTGTATCTGGGAAATTCACCTGCTGCTCTGCTACAGCGTGGTGCTGGAGATGATCACCCGCCTCGCGCCGAACGCGGAAATCGGCAAGATCAAAAACGATCTCAAGCAATTGCCGAATGCGCTCGGTCATCTGGTACGCACCTGGGAAGAAAAAGGCCGCCAGCTTGGTGAACTGGCCAGCCAGTGGCCGATGATTTATACCGTTGCTGCGGGTCCGCTGCGTCCGCTGGGTTACAAAGAAGGCATTGTAACGCTGATGGAATTTACCTGGACGCACGGCTGCGTGATTGAGAGCGGAGAGTTCCGCCATGGCCCGCTGGAGATTGTCGAACCGGGCGTTCCGTTCCTGTTCCTGCTCGGCAATGATGAAAGTCGCCACACCACCGAACGCGCCATTAACTTTGTTAAACAGCGTACTGACAACGTGATCGTCATCGATTACGCCGAAATTTCGCAAGGGCTGCACCCGTGGCTGGCACCGTTCCTGATGTTCGTGCCAATGGAGTGGCTCTGCTACTACCTGTCTATTTACAAAGATCACAACCCGGATGAACGCCGCTATTACGGTGGTCTGGTGGAATATTAATCCCTCTCCCGGCCCGGCAACGGGCCGAATTTACGCAAGGAGTTACCCGATGAAAACAGGTATGTTTACCTGCGGCCACCAGCGGCTGCCTATTGAACACGCATTTCGTGATGCAAGCGAGCTGGGTTACGACGGCATCGAAATTTGGGGCGGTCGCCCGCACGCGTTCGCGCCGGACTTAAAAGCGGGCGGCATCAAACAAATCAAGGCGCTGGCGCAGACGTATCAGATGCCGATTATCGGCTATACGCCAGAAACCAACGGCTATCCGTATAACATGATGCTGGGCGATGAACATATGCGTCGCGAAAGCCTCGACATGATCAAGCTGGCGATGGATATGGCAAAAGAGATGAACGCGGGTTATACGCTGATTTCCGCGGCCCACGCGGGCTATCTCACGCCACCTAATGTTATCTGGGGACGGCTGGCAGAGAACCTAAGCGAACTGTGTGAGTACGCGGAAAACATCGGCATGGATCTAATCCTCGAACCGTTAACGCCGTATGAATCGAACGTCGTGTGTAATGCTAATGATGTGCTTCATGCGCTGGCGCTGGTGCCTTCGCCGCGCCTGTTCAGCATGGTCGACATTTGCGCGCCGTATGTCCAGGCGGAACCGGTGATGAGTTATTTCGACAAACTGGGCGATAAATTACGTCATCTGCATATTGTCGACAGCGACGGGGCCAGCGACACGCATTACATTCCTGGAGAAGGCAAAATGCCGCTGAGGGAACTGATGCGCGATATTATCGACCGGGGCTATGAGGGTTACTGTACGGTGGAGCTGGTGACGATGTATATGAACGAGCCCAGACTCTATGCCCGCCAGGCGCTGGAACGCTTTCGCGCGCTGCTGCCGGAGGATGAGAGATGAAAACCCTGGCGACAATCGGCGATAACTGCGTCGATATCTACCCGCAACTGAATAAAGCGTTTTCTGGCGGTAATGCGGTCAATGTGGCGGTGTACTGCACTCGCTACGGCATACAGCCGGGATGCATTACCTGGGTGGGTGACGATGACTACGGCACAAAGCTGAAGCAGGATCTCGCCCGCATGGGCGTCGATATCAGCCATGTCCATACGAAACACGGCGTTACCGCACAAACTCAGGTGGAACTGCACGACAATGATCGCGTTTTTGGCGACTACACCGAAGGCGTGATGGCCGACTTTGCCCTGAGTGAAGAGGATTACGCCTGGCTGGCGCAGTATGACATTGTGCACGCGGCAATCTGGGGACATGCGGAAGACGCATTCCCACAGCTGCACGCTGCGGGCAAACTTACCGCTTTCGACTTCTCCGACAAGTGGGACAGCTCGCTCTGGCAGACACTGGTGCCGCATCTCGATTTTGCCTTTGCCTCCGCACCGCAAGAAGACGAAGCGCTGCGTCTGAAGATGAAAGCGATTGTTGCCCGTGGCGCAGGCGTGGTGATTGTCACGCTGGGTGAAAACGGCAGCATTGCCTGGGATGGCGCGCAGTTCTGGCGTCAGGCTCCTGAACCGGTGACGGTTATCGACACCATGGGTGCCGGAGATTCGTTCATTGCCGGATTCCTTTGCGGCTGGTCTGCGGGGATGACATTACCGCAGGCGATGGCGCAGGGAACGGCGTGCGCGGCGAAAACCATTCAGTACCACGGTGCCTGGTAGGTATAACGTTGGCGTGAGCATCTTCACGCCAACGTGCTGTTACTTGCCGGAAAACGACCCTATAATCCGAGTAATTCATTCTTTATTTCAGGGTCGATTATGTCAGCTACGGACCGCTACTCTCATCAACTCCTCTACGCTACCGTCCGCCAGCGGTTGCTGGATGATATCGCGCAGGGGGTTTACCAGGCCGGGCAACAGATCCCTACCGAAAACGAGCTTTGTACGCAATATAACGTCAGCCGCATTACTATTCGCAAAGCTATCAGCGACTTAGTGGCAGACGGCGTACTGATCCGCTGGCAGGGCAAAGGCACCTTTGTACAAAGCCAGAAGGTCGAAAACGCCCTGCTGACCGTCAGTGGTTTTACCGATTTTGGCGTCTCACAAGGCAAGGCGACGAAAGAGAAAGTGATCGAGCAGGAACGAGTCAGCGCCGCGCCGTTTTGCGAAAAGCTGAACATCCCTGGCAACAGCGAAGTGTTCCATCTTTGCCGGGTGATGTATCTCGATAAAGAGCCGCTGTTTATTGATAGTTCCTGGATCCCACTGTCGCGTTATCCTGACTTTGATGAGATTTACGTTGAAGGAAGCTCCACTTATCAGTTATTTCAGGAGCGTTTCGACACGCGAGTGGTCAGCGACAAAAAGACCATCGATATCTTTGCCGCCACCCGCCCGCAGGCAAAATGGCTGAAATGCGAACTGGGCGAACCGTTGTTTCGCATCAGCAAAATCGCCTTTGATCAGAATGACAAACCGGTGCACGTCTCCGAACTCTTCTGCCGCGCCAATCGCATCACCTTAACGATTGATAATAAAAGACATTAACCGTAGGCCGGATAAGATGCGCCAGCATCGCATCCGGCGATGCTGGCGCGTTGAATTTTACATCCCGTACGTTCCCCTCACCCTAACCCTCTCCCCAAAGGGGCGAGGGGACCGTTCAGTACGGAATTTAGCTTGACGGTGCTATCCAGCATTAAATACTGGCAATACTCTCACGCAAAATCCGCAGCACCGTCTCTTCACCGCTGCGATTCGGGTTAATGCGAATCGCACAATGTTCTGATTGTGGATTCGCCTGGCGAAACGTTCCGGAAAGGCGATAAAAGAGCGGCGGGATTTCATATTTCGACTCTGCACCCACCGGGTAAGGCAAGGCACCGCGCTTTTGCGCCTCTTCCAGCACTCTGGCGGCAATCGGCTGATGAAACTCGACAATCAACACCTTCGACTGCGCATTAGCAATCACCGCGCTTTTCACTTCCGGCACCGCACCACCGTTAAGCAAAGCCAGCAACCGTTCAGATACCCCTGCCTGCACCGCGTGCATCACTGGCGCAAACACCAGACCACGCAATACTTCCAGCGCCTGTGCGCCCTGGATCTGGCTACCGCCGGAGTAAAGCGTGGCGCGAATACGGTTGATAACATCAGCATCGCCGACCACTGCACCAACACCCTCTGGCCCAAATAGCTTGAAGCAGGAAAATGTCGAGACATTCGCGCCGCATTCACAGCCGATTCGCGCCACCTTCATCACCGCATAGTTGTCATCGGTTAACGCTGGAACACCTGCCGCGCGCAACGTTGCCAGCACATCTGCCAGCACGTAGCTGTCCTGCGGCTGCTGGCGCGTATGCTGCACCAGCGCCGCATCCGGTTGTTGCTCGTCGACGACCTGCTTCAGTGCCGACAGGTCATTGAAATCAACAGTAATAAGCGTCAGCCCCATCTGCTCAATAATAACCCGTGTCGTCGGGTAAACAGGCGCGTCATGCACCAGAAGACGCTGCCCCGGTTTGAGCAAAGCCGCCAGCCCGGCGCGAATCGCGCCAGTCCCCGCGCCCTGCACCAGCGCCGCAGCCTGTGCGTGAAATGCATCAGCCAGCACCTGTTCCACACGCTGGGTAACGCGCGGTTGATTCAGTCCTGGCGTTAAGCCTAAATCACCGCCAGTAAGAAACTCGCTGCCGGGGAAATGGCGACAAATGCTATCCACCAGCGCAAACTGCTTTTGCTGCGCCTCAATAATCGTCAGGCTTTGCAGAGGAAACGTCTTCATAGGTGCCTTCCTTAAGCCGGAACGAACAGGCCAAGCCAGTAAAGAACATTCAGCAGAATACCGGTGATCATTACTGCCACGACCGGTGCCGCCATTTTCTGTACCGGACGGCCCAGGGATTCGTTGAGGAAGTAAATGGCAACCGCGATAGAGAATCCGGTATAACCCGCCATCTTAATTGCTGCGAAAATCGAACCGACCAGCAGCGCCACTTCCATCAGCATATTCATGGCGTTACGGATGTTATCCGACGCATTACGCACCGACGGATAGCGCCCCAGCCATTTGCCGATCGAACGAAGCAATAAAACTTCTGCCGAAATAACCACTGCACCTAATACCGCTGCAACCATCGGATTCGGCGAGAGATAGCCCACCGCATAAACAAAGGTAAAGCCCGCAACTGCATACACACCCGTTGCTAACGCGGTGGTGGCAATCAACGGCACAAACCCCAGTCCGCGCATAAATTCTGCCAGAGCCGCCTGATTAATCAGCGTTTGCGATTGTTCCGGCGTTACGCCTGCGGAATATGCTTTCTCCAGTGTGAAGATCGACACTTCACTGCCAGCAAAAATCTTCATGCTGGCAACGGCGGCAATCAATGCTCCCACGATGGCGATATAGGGTAAGTTTTTGATAATCCGTGACGTGCGTTCTTCAAACACCGAAAGCCCGCTGGCATCAATGTCATTTTCATCACGATGACGCAGGTCGTGAGTTATCGCGATCCCCAGCAGCATCACCATGCCAATAAAGATTTCGATGGATTCAGGGTTAAGATGTGGGAAATAGCGCACGACTACCACACGGGTCATCAGTACCACCACGGCGGCGATCAGACTTTGCTTCCAGCCAAACTGGTAGAAAATCGCCACCAGCGGGAACAGTGCAAAAGCTGAAACCACCGGCGAGCTTAATTCCCCCAGGCTACCTAATACATCCACCGGCAGCGCGGTCAGCAGCTGGTTTACTGGCAACAGGCAAGTAAGGATCAACACGCCCCAGATAGCGCCAAGACCAAACGCCATCAGGCTGTTTATCGCCAGGACGCCGAGGATATCGGTAGGAAGAAAGAGTAACCATGCGTTGAGCAGCCCGGTTTTCAGGGTAAAAGAGATCCCCACCGAGGCCACAAAACCAATGCTCAGACCAAAAGCGATACTCCCCGCCTCGCGACGGTTCATATAGCCTTCAATCAGTTGCGGCAGGATCGGGCGGATGCCGTCATGAAAAACAGCCGCCGAGCGATGCGCCAGAAGCGATGTCATACCCGTCAGGCACGCCACCACGATAATCTGAATATACAGATCCATAGTCGTGCCTTTTATTTCAGATGGTTAATCAGCATCGGAATCGCGTGTTCGACGTGCTCAACGGAAAGGCCAAACGCCACTTTCCCTTCGGCGATCATTTTGGCGATATGCTCGTCTTTCGCTTTAATGCCTGGTTTGGCAATGGTGCAACTTTTGTTATAGCCAATCACCGCGATGGCAATCGATAATGCCGCGCCCGCACCGGTATTACACGCACCGATGTAGTAATCCAGTTGCCCGGATTTCACTTTCATTGCCGCTTCCATGTCGTTGTGAATGAAAACTTCAAAACTGCCAGGAGCCGTCGCTTCAATGGTTTTTTTAATCTGCTCACGCTGTAAGCCTGCAACGCCAATCTTTTTCATGAGTCTGTCCTTATTGGAAAAATTGAGAGGGATTTTCACGTAACATCACATCCACATCGGCCTGACTGAATCCTGACTGGCGCAATTGCGGAATAAAGGTGGTCAATAAATAGTCATAGCCATAACCACCATTGGCTTTTAAATGGGAGCGGCGCGTAATATCCATCGACAGCATGACGCGGTTCAGCAACCCACGGTCACGTAGCGCGTGGAGCATCGCAATGCGCTTTTCGTCCGGGTAGTAACTGTTCTTACCAATGGTGTCGAACTGCACGTACGCGCCGAGATCGATCATCTTCAAAATGTTGTCGAGATTGTCTTTCAGATCGCAGTGACCAACGGTGACGCGCGAAAGATCAACTCCGTGGGCTTGCAACAGAGCCAGTTGTTCCAGCCCCATGGTGCTGAACGAAGTATGCGTGGAGATCGGGCGTCCGGTCTGGTTATGCGCCAGCGCAGCGGCAATAAACACCTTCTCTTCCAGCGGCGTAATCTTCCCTTCGCTAGAGCCGATCTCCGCGATAATCCCGGCTTTCAGGTCGGTGCCATCGATACCCTGTTCAATTTCATCGACCATCTCCTGCGCCAGTTCCTGCACGCTGCGGGTCGCCACATGCTCCGGGAAAAAAGCGTCCTGGTAATAACCGGTGCAGGCCACCACGTTGATCCCCGTCTCGCGCATTACATCGAGCATAAATTGCGCATTGCGCCCCATGTAACGGTTGGTCATCTCAATCACATTACGCACGCCCCGGGTCATCAGGTCGTTCATCTCCTGGCAAATGAACGCATACTGATCAAGGCGGCAGTCCACGTTGTTTTTAAAGCCGGAGAGATCAATATGCAGATGCTCATGGGCCAGGGTGTAACCCGTCGGATCAATACTCATAGGGTGTCTCCTGCAAACCGGAGGGAGGAAAGAAAAGAGCGACCATTTTGTGGCGGTGGCGCACGGAAAAATTCACACACGGTAGCCCCCACATCAGAAAGCGTGGTGCGTACACCGAGTTGCGTGTGGACCAGCCCTTGCTGATAAACCAGCACTGGCACCACTTCACGGGTATGGTGGCTGTGACCAATGGTCGGATCGTTACCGTGATCCGCCATCACGACCAGGCAATCATCTGGCTGCATCGCCTCAACAAGCCGGGCAAGGTTACGGTCAACGACCTGCAAACGTTCGGCATAACGTGCGACGTCTTCTGCATGACCAGCGAGGTCGGTTTCCTGGATATTGATGCAAATAAACGCCGTCGGATGCGTGTTAAATTCGTCGAGGGTGATATCCATAATCCGCTGGCTATCCACCAGATTTTGCCAGCTCACGCCATAAGGATTGTTGACGATATCTGCCACCTTACCCACCAGCACGGTTGGCACGCCTGCTTCATACAGTTTTTGTGGCACCTGCACTTTTTCATCGACGCCATAGCCCATATGCACGACCTGGAAACCGTTGTCATAAGCGCCAGAACGCGGCGCATTGATACCAATAAAGCGCCCTTCTTTGCTTTCTGCGGCATCGAGAATGCGTTGACTGTCGGTTAACAGGCCACCAAATGTAATGACCCGACCGACCTGTACCTGCTCACGCACGATACGACCAATTTTGATTGCGTCGTCAAAAGAGATCACAGAGAGATTGGCGGTAATGTTATAGACCTGGCCTAAATCCGCCTCGAGATTATCGCCAATCGCAACCGCCTGATTGACCCACAGAAATTGCAGTTCATCGCCACGGCGCTCCACCTGCCAACCGGCGGATACTAATGCCTGCTCAACACGGTCAATCACATCGCAAAAAGGCATCCGCAGCGGCGGTAACGGGCGCGTGCCTAAAATTTCCTGATGCCCCATAAAGGTATCGCCACCTTCATGTTGCAGCTCTGCCACGCCCCAGGTTGCGGAATCTGACGGCTGCATATCGCCTGGCGCATAACCCAATGCGTTGATTAGCCCCAGCTTCTCCAGCGTTGGTAGCTGCAAATGCGGCAACTGGCTCAGGATGTGACCACAGGTATTCGCTCCCGCATCTTGCGGACGCACCAGCGTGACATCTTTCATTGCCCCTACGCCAAAGCTATCAATCACTAACACCACAAATCGCGCCATTACGCCCCCAGAGAGTTTCCAAGACTGTCATAACGACCAACGATTTTCGGTTCGCCACGGTGAATACCGGACACCAGCACCACATCGCTACGGGTGACAAAAATCTGCGTGCGGAAACAGAGCACCACTGCACTGCTCACCGGATACTCGCCTGCCAGCGGCAGGGTGTAGTCGATACTGCTGTCATCCACAGTTTTGAGATTGGTTTCAGTAATCTTTTGATTTTCTGGCGTAAACACCAGCGCATGTTGCGCATGACCACGACGGTAGTAACCGCCGCCGTAGCAGTAGCTGTCGCCACGGAAATGATGGGAGATTTCACTTAACCAGAGCATCGCGATACGTTCAGGCTGATCGCCCTGCTGGTTTGCCGGAATAGTGCCCGTCAGCGCATGACCGGGTTCGGCATGAGTCACACCGTATTGCGCCAGCAATGGCAGCGAAGTGCAGCTGGTCGCTGAAGGCGCGTTCAGTTGCTCAATCGCAATACCAGATTTCGCCAGTTGATCCCGTGCTTGTACCAGCGTGTGAAGATTCGGTGTCGGCAAAACTTTCCCGGCAGCCTCATCCCAAAGCAGGCAAGGGAAATGGGTTAGTCCCGCCAAATGCAGCCCCGGCAGTTTCTTAATTTCAGCAACCACCTCGTGCAGCGAATGCTGTACAAAACCGCTCTCCTGCCCCGGATAAAGAAAATCATCGTCGCTATAAACTTTGAGCAGCACAGACTGGATTCGCCCGGCCTTCACCGCCGCCGCAGAAACTTCCCGCGCTTTGTCGAGAGTAAACACGGTGATGACGTCGGTGCCCTGTTCAACGGCGTCAGCAACCTGATGACAAGGGATTTGTACCAGATGCCCCTGATGCGCCACCGGCAAACCAGCGCGGCGCATGACTCGCGCCTCTTTGTAATCCACCGCCACAATGCCGCTGTAGCCCAACGCCAGCAGTTTTTCCGCCAGCCATGGGTTACGACCGAATTGTTTGGTCATCAGATACAGTTCAATGCCGTAAAGCCGCGCCGTCTCAATCAGCCGCTTACCGTTTTCCAGTATCTGATCCACGTCGATCACCCAGCTGTCCGGGGCGATTTTGCCCTGCTGCCACAAACTTAGTGCGGCGGAAATCAGCGCCGGGTTCTGGCGTTTCAATGCTTCTACAAACATCTTGTTGCCTCGTTTCTGTTCCTTGAATTAAATATTCATTTTTTTGAATATTTAGGTTGTGCGACGTGGATTTGTCAGGAGCTTCAAACCTCTTCGTTAGCAGCCATCCATAATCCATAAAGGTTGGCCAGCAAATAGCCTTCTTCACACGGGTTAACTTCCAGTGCGAATTCCTTCAACAACACCTGATGCAATTGCACAACGGCTTGCCAGTGGCTGGATTGCGCCAGCTCTGCCAGCAATTCGTTATCCAGCGGCTCTATTTCTTCACCACGGCGACTGCGCATCAGTGCACTCGCCATATGTGTCATCGCCATCGTTCCTTGCTCACTGCGCACCGGCAGATGGCACTCTGTTTCCAGTACGTTGACGACCTGCATCATGCCTTTGCAGATGTCCTTATCAATAACGCCTGCCTCGCAAAGCAGGTTGAGTCTGGTTTCCATATCAGATGCCTTTCGTTTAATAACTCGGTTCCTGTTCCCCACTCACTACCCGTTGTTGATGGGCGAGCAGGGCGTGTTTATCTACAACGGCACGCAGCAGTTGTTGCATTGGGTAATCATCGACTCGCGTCAGGACCACGGCTTCGGTGGCCTGTAAAAATCGCGGATCGTCTGTGAGCGGCGTCGCCTCTAATCCCAGCATGGTCAGTTCGTTTTCCGCCACCACGTTCCAGATCACCGCATCGACATCGCCTTTAACAATGCGTTGTAAACTCTCGTGATAAGAGAGATCGACTCGTTCCACATCACTACCGCCAAAAAAAACATCGGTCATGATTTTCTGATCCGCCGAACGGTTATCCAGCCCCACGCGCTTCACGTTTGCGGACTCGCCTTTACGGCAAATCAACTGGTGCTCGCCAACGTAGGTGTGCGGCCCCAACTCCAGCGCGAGGCATAACCCTTTTTGCGTGAGATAACTTTCCGCCGCCAGTCGGGAAACCACCGCCATGTCATACACGCCGTTAAGTAAACACTCCACGCGAATATCCGCGCCGCGCATATGCGCATAGTAAAAAGGAATGCCATCAAACTGAGCTTTCAGCCCGCTCGCTAAACCTTCGTACAAGCGGGTATAGGGCAAAGGCATCGCACATACCACGTTGTTGATATCCACATGACTCAGCAATGCTTTGTTATCCATCTCGACCAGATAACTGCCATTGCGCCCACGGCGTTCAATCCGTATCGCTCCGCTTGATTCCAGCGTTTTCAACGCGGCCTGCGTCAGGCCAACCGATGAACGGCATTCAGTTGCCAGCTCATCTATGGTTTTCAACCTATTACCGCATTTTTCACCCAACAAATAACGGGCCAGCGTCGTGATAACGACGCCTTCTTTTTTGATAAACGTTCGACGCATAATATATTTTCAATAAAATGAATGTTTATATCTTCATTAAAATGAAGATAAGTGGCAACTGTGAGATGTGGAAACGGCGAGGCGCTTCACATTTTTTCGGATTATTGCAAATGAGGATAAAAAAACCGGGTTTCCCCGGTTTCAGAGTGATGACGAAGTGATTTATTCGACAATGCGAGCAAAGGGTAATTCCCACTGGCGCTTGCCTGCTCCCCTCACCCTAACCCTCTCCCCAAAGGGGCGAGGGGACCGTCCGAGCGTTTTGATATTACGGCTTCGCCACAAAACCAATCGCTTCGTACACCGCTTTCAGCGTACGGGAAGCGTGTACACTGGCTTTTTCTGCGCCGTCTTTCATCACCTGTTGCAGGAAGGCTTCATCGTTGCGGAAACGATGATAGCGTTCCTGCAATTCAGTCAGCATACCGGAAACGGCATCAGCCACTTCACCTTTCAGATGACCATACATCTTGCCTTCGAACTGTTTTTCCAGTTCTGGGATGCTCTGGCCCGTTACCGCAGAAAGGATATCCAGCAGGTTGGAAACGCCCGCTTTGTTCTGCACATCGTAGCGAACTACCGGCGGCTCGTCGGAGTCAGTGACCGCGCGTTTGATTTTCTTCACTACCGATTTCGGATCTTCCAGCAGGCCGATAACGTTATTGCGGTTATCGTCAGACTTGGACATCTTCTTGGTCGGCTCCAGCAGCGACATTACGCGCGCGCCAGATTTCGGAATAAACGGCTCCGGCACCTTAAAGATCTCGCCATACAGCGCGTTGAAACGCTGGGCGATATCGCGACTCAGTTCCAGGTGCTGTTTCTGGTCTTCACCCACCGGTACCAGATTAGTTTGATACAGCAGGATGTCCGCAGCCATCAGCACCGGATAGTCAAACAGACCAGCGTTGATGTTCTCGGCATAACGCGCAGATTTATCTTTAAACTGGGTCATGCGGCTCAGTTCGCCGAAGTAGGTATAGCAGTTCAGTGCCCAGCCTAACTGCGCATGTTCTGGTACGTGGGACTGAACAAAAATGGTGCTTTTCTCAGGATCGATACCACAAGCCAGATACAAGGCCAGCGTATCCAGCGTCGCTTTACGCAGCTTCTGTGCATCCTGGCGCACGGTGATCGCGTGTTGGTCAACGATACAGTAAATGCAATGGTAGTCATCCTGCATGTTTACCCACTGACGCAGCGCACCCATGTAGTTACCAATGGTCAATTCACCTGAGGGCTGTGCGCCACTAAAAACGATGGGCTTAGTCATTTTTCGATTCCTGATTTTCGCTATGCGGAAGCCCTAATGCGGGCAGAAGGTCATTTATAGACTGATAAATTACATCAGGCTGGCTGAGATCGATAGCCTCGCCGTAGTTATATCCGTAGGTTAAGCCAACGGATGGGCAACCTGCCGCTTTTGCCGCCTGAATATCATTGCGTGAGTCGCCGACAAACAGCATCTGTTGTGGGGCAATTCCCATCCGCTCAGCCACCAGTAACAGCGGGTCCGGATGAGGTTTTTTGTTTTGCACATCATCGCCGCCGATAACCACGCTAAAGTATTTGGCAATATCTAAGGCTTCGAGCAGCGGCGCGACGAACGGCGTCGGTTTGTTGGTGACCAGGCCTAGCGGCAGGCCTTTAGCCTGCAACGCGCCCAACGTATCGGCAGCGTGCGGGAACAAAAACGTCCCCTCTTCGGCAACCTCGCCATAGTAGCGATCGAACAGTTTACGCAGAATACGTACCTGTTCTTCTGCCGGAATGTCGTCATCAACGGGCGGTTTACCCATTGTTTTACGCTGAGTCGCACGTTCCTGACGCGCCCAGGTCAATGCGCGCTCCATCAGAACATCTGCGCCGTTACCAATCCAGGTAATAACGCGTTCTTCACCTGCGACGGGCAACTCCAGCGCATACAGCGCCATATCTACCGCAGCAGCAAGACCGGGAGCACTGTCGACCAGCGTACCATCAAGATCAAAAGCGACGCCGCGAATATCTTCAAACTTATTCATGACTTACCTTTGCCAGTTCACTGCGCATTTCATCAATGACTTTTTTGTAGTCTGGCTGGTCGAAGATTGCCGAACCGGCGACGAACATATCCGCGCCCGCCGCAGCGATTTCGCCAATGTTGTTCACCTTCACGCCACCGTCTACTTCCAGACGAATGTCAAAGCCAGACTCGTCGATACGACGACGTACTTCGCGCAGTTTATCCAGTGTTTGAGGAATGAACGACTGACCGCCGAAACCAGGATTGACGGACATCAGCAGGATCACATCCAGCTTATCCATCACGTAATCCAGATAGCTCAGCGGTGTCGCCGGGTTAAATACCAGTCCCGCTTTACAGCCATTTTCTTTAATCAGTTGCAGCGTGCGGTCAACATGCTCGGAGGCTTCTGGATGAAAGGTAATGATGCTGGCACCAGCGGCAGCGAAATCAGGCACAATGCGATCGACAGGTTTCACCATCAGGTGTACGTCGATAGGGGCGGTAATGCCGTAGTTACGCAAGGATTTCAGCACCATTGGCCCAATCGTCAGATTGGGAACATAGTGGTTATCCATGACGTCAAAATGCACGACATCAGCGCCAGCTGCCAGGGCTTTTGCGGTATCTTCACCCAGGCGGGCAAAATCAGCCGACAGAATTGAGGGGGCAATCAAATACTGTTTCATCCGCTTCTCCTTGAGAATTATTTTTTCGCGGGTGAAACGACTCCTGGTTTGTACAAAGCCAGCAGTTCGTCCACCTTTTTACGTGTGCCGCCGTTGCTGCTTATACTGCGTCGAACTTTGACGACATGCAATTTTGCGCGCTGATACCACTCACGCGTTAACATCGTATCGTGATTGGAGATCAGCACTGGAATATGGCGCTCAACCAGACCTTCGGCGATCTCCGCCAGATGCGCTTGTTGTTCAAGCGTAAAACTGTTTGTGTGATACGCCGTAAAGTTGGCGGTCGCAGACAGCGGTGCATAAGGCGGATCGCAATAGACGACGGATGCATCATCTGCGCGCGCCATGCTATCGGCGTAAGACTCACAATAGAAAAAGGCATTCTGCGCTTTTTCAGCGAAGTGATACAACTCTGCTTCCGGGAAATAGGGTTTTTTGTAGCGGCCAAACGGCACGTTAAACTCACCGCGCAGATTGTAACGACACAGGCCGTTGTAACCGTAGCGGTTCAAATATAAAAACAGTACCGCCCGACGGAACGGATCCTGGCTTTTGTTGAACTCTTCGCGGAACTGATAGTAGACCTCGGCGCAATTTGTTTCGGGAACAAACAGCTCGCGTGCGGCCTGTACGTACTCATCAGTACGCATCTTCACAATGTTATAGAGACTGATCAGGTCGCTATTGATATCGGCAAGGATATAACGAGAAAAGTCGGTGTTGAGAAACACCGACCCGGCACCTACAAAAGGCTCAACCAGACATTCGCCCTTGGGCAAATGCCGTTTAATATCATCAAGCAGGGGATACTTGCCCCCTGCCCACTTCAAAAAAGCGCGATTTTTCTTCATGCTGACTAACTAATTACACCTTCTCCGGCTGTGGAGAAAGCTCCGACAGCATCCAGCGCTTCAGGCAACTCCCGCAACGATAACCCATTGCGGGAGATAACCTTGATTACTTCAGATCGGCCTGTACCTGACGCAGCGGTTTCGCCCACGGGTTTTTGGCCTGAACATCTGCTGGCAATGTAGATACCGCTTTTTTCGCCTCTTCTTTCGAAGCGTACACGCCAGAAACCAGGACATACCACGGCTGACCATTACGCGTCGTTTCATAGACAACGTAGTTTTTCAGATTCTCTTTCTTCGCCCAACCGTTCAGGTTGTCGTAGTTAGAGGAACTGCTCAGCTGCAGAGTGTAATGGCTGGACGGTGCCGATTTCAACGAACCAACATTACCTGCGGTCTTCCCTCCAGCGGCTGGTGTTGCCGTGGTTTGCGCCGGGGATGCCGTCTGTACTGGAGCCGTAGTCGCCGTCTCTTTTGGTGCTGGCGCAGAAGTCGCAGCCGGTGCCTTCGTGCTCGCCACAGGAGCAGCTGGTTCAGTACGCTTCGGCGTCTGTGCTACCGGCTTCGGTTCCGTTTTCACGGTTGCTTGCGGTTTTTTCGGTTCAATCACCGCCTGCTGACGAGCTGGACGCGTAGTGGCCGGACGTTCAGCAGTTTGCGTTTTCGCCGTGTCACGCGATGCATTGCCATTGCGTACTGGCGCGACAGTTGCTGGTTCAGTCGGCAATGTAGAATTGACCGCCACATTGTTCAACTGTTGCTGATTTTGTGGCTGGGTCAGCGCATTGTTCAGGTCACCCTGCACTTCAACACGTTGTTGACCATCCGTTGCCGCCGGGGTTTGCCCTTGAGTCGGCGTAGAAGAGATCGGTGGCAGAGAAACATCCTGCTGAGTATTTTCCGCAGACGTGGTTCCCGGCGCTGGCTGCACCCCATTCGCCTGATCGGTCGCATTGCCTGCAAGATCAATACTCTTCTCGCCAGACGCGGTTTGATCGCTGGAAGAGGTCGAGGGGGCTTTTAGCGCAGAACCGATACCGATGATCAACAGCAGTAGAACCAGAATGCCGACGCCCATCATCATATACTGACGAGAAGCGGGTTTACTGGCTGCTTTTTTGCGCTTACGCGGACGACGCTCTACGCGCTCTTCATCCACGGTTTCATCTTCGGATTCGTCAATTTCTTCTTCGATTTCCGGTTCCTCATTGCGCTCTTTTTGCGCACGAGTCGGACGGCGATCGTCAGTGTCATCAAGTTCAATATCATCAAAATTGATCTGCGGTTCGCCACGTTCAGTACGCTCAGAACGTTCAGAAGATTGACGAGAACGACCAGTACGACGATCGCTGGGATCGGGTTTCAGCTCGTCTTCTGGTTTGAATTCATCCATTTAACACCCCACTAAAAGGTTAATGCTTACCACGTTGCAATTAACCTGAAGCTAATAGACCGCTTGATAAGCGGCCTGACCTTTCTTGTTGTTACGCTGATTGACAATCGGCAATGGCGTTAAGAACAAGCTCGTGCGAAACGCCGCTGCGAACTTCACTCTTACCAATTGCCAACGGAAGAATTAAGCGTATCTCTCCCGCAAGGACTTTCTTGTCACGCAGCATATGCGGTAAATACGCCTGCGCGGACATTTCGCGCGGCCCATTGACCGGTAACCCAGCCCGCTTGAGCAGGGTTATAATACGCTGCGTTTCGGCAGAACTAAACTGCCCGAGACGTTCCGACGTCCGCGCCGCCATCACCATACCCGCAGCGACCGCTTCACCATGTAACCAATTGCCATACCCCATTTCAGCTTCAATGGCATGACCAAAGGTGTGTCCCAGATTCAGTAAAGCACGTAACCCGGTTTCGCGCTCGTCGGCGGCGACAACTTCTGCCTTCAGTTCACAACAACGGCGAATACAGTACGCCATTGCCGGACCGTCCAGACGCAACAACGCATCCAGATTCTCTTCCAGCCAGTTAAAAAACGCACCGTCAAGAATAATGCCGTATTTGATGACTTCTGCCAGCCCCGACGCTAACTCACGCGGGGGAAGCGTTTTCAGACAGTCGAGATCCACCACCACTGAAGCAGGCTGGTAGAACGCGCCAATCATGTTTTTACCGAGGGGATGGTTGACCGCAGTTTTGCCGCCAACGGAGGAATCGACCTGCGACAGTAACGTCGTCGGGACTTGAATGAAACGAACACCGCGCTGATAACTCGCCGCCGCGAAGCCGGTCAGATCGCCCACTACGCCGCCGCCAAGCGCCACCAGCGTAGTATCGCGACCATGCGGCTTTTGTAACAACGCCGTAAAGACGGTATCGAGTACAGCCAGGCTTTTATACTGCTCGCCGTCAGGGAGGATAACGCTATCGACGTTAACACCCGCCTGTTCAAGTACGCCGCGGACCTTATCGAGATACAGAGGAGCCAGGGTTTCGTTGGTGACCAACATGACCTGCTCGCCCGATTTCAGCGGTAAGAATGAAGCTGGTTCATTAAACAAACCAGATGCGATGGTAATTGGGTAACTACGTTCCCCGAGAGTAACGACAATCCTCTCCATAACGCGACATCCACCTTAATTACTGTACCCGCAGACGAGTGTATATAAAGCCAGAATTAGTTGCTTTCCAGCATGTGAATAATCTGGTTTGCAACCACTTTAGCGCTTTGATCATCAGTACGAATGGTCACGTCGGCAATCTCTTCATACAGCGGATTGCGTTCATTGGCCAACGCTTCCAGAACTTCACGCGGCGGTGTTTCAACGTGCAGCAACGGGCGTTTTTTATCACGCTGCGTGCGTGCAAGTTGCTTTTCGATGGTCGTTTCAAGATAAACGACAACGCCACGAGCGGAAAGACGGTTACGCGTTTCACGGGATTTCACAGAGCCGCCGCCAGTAGCCAGCACAATACCCTGTTTCTCGGTCAACTCATTGATGACCTTTTCTTCGCGATCGCGGAAGCCTTCTTCGCCTTCTAAATCGAAAACCCAGCCCACATCAGCTCCGGTTCGTTTCTCAATCTCTTGATCGGAATCGTAAAATTCCATATTGAGTTGTTGAGCTAACTGGCGCCCAATAGTGCTTTTTCCGGCACCCATAGGCCCAACCAGAAAGATATTGCGTTTCTCTGCCATTTTTTCGGTACTACTAAGACTATTCGTTAATGATAAACCCGCTTCGCTCAGAGAGCGCCGCAGGACATGAACTGAAACCTCATAAGATATTGCGAGAGTCAGACTGAAAATTATCTCAATACTCCAGCGGGTTTGGCAACTGAATAAATCACCCATCCCTCTGCATATCTGGTCGCTGCAAGCGCGCTGCCTTGCTACCACCGCTCTGGCGATAAATCACCGGGTAAGATTAGCGTAAAAAAGACAGCAAAATGCCGCCTGAATGATAAATCATCATCATGGAACGCAGGCAGCGAAGAGCACCAACTCTCAAATCGGTACTCCTTGTATGCTAAATACCTGCGCGCGTCAAATAGATGAAACACGTTCAGCATAAAAACATTACCGCTTTTACGGCTGTTTACTCACTGGAAACCAGTCGTGGCGTGATAAACACCACTAACTCGCGTCGTTCATCTTCTTTTCCGTCATGACGAAATAATTGCCCGAACCAGGGAATGTCGCCAAGCAACGGTACGCTATCCTGACCCGATTTATTTTTACGGGTAAAAATGCCGCCCAGCGCCAACGTTTCTCCGCTTTTGACCTCGACCTGCGTTTCGATCTCCTGCTTATCAATCGCCAGCACTTCGCCATCGGCCTGCTGTAGCACCTGCCCCGGAACGTTCTGGCTGATGTGTAATTTCAGCCGGATGCGACCTTTTTGTAACACCGTGGGCGTGACCTCCATCCCCAGGACGGCCTCTTTAAATTCCACCGACGTCGCGCCACTTTCCCCGCTGGAAACCTGATATGGAATTTCGCTCCCCTGTTTAATGCTGGCAGGCTGAAGATGTGAGGCCAGCAGACGCGGACTGGCGATAATATCCAGCTGCTGTTTTTGTTCGAGCGCGGAAAGCTCAAGATCCAGCAAGCGTCCGTTGATGCGCCCAATGTTAAAACCGACATGCGTTGTCGCCGTCGCTACGGAGAGGTCGCTACCAAGCGTGGTGACTTGCCCAACACCACCAGCGTGTTGCGCATCGGCCAGCGTCCATTTCACGCCTAACTCACGCAAACTTTTTTCATTAATGGTGACAATATGCGCCGACAGCTCAACCTGCCCGACCGGAAGATCCATTTGCGCTACCCACTGTTCAAGCGCGCTTAACGCCGTTTTGTTATCTCGTAGCAAAAGGCGATTGGTGCGTTTATCGACGGTCATACTCCCTTTGGCACTCAGTAGCTTCTCCCCCGCTTTCGCCAGTTCTCCCGCGTCGGCGTATTGCAGGGTTATACTGCGATTTTCCAGCGGCAGATTTGCCTGCGCCCGCGCCTGCTCCGCCTCCTGGCGGGCGATATTGTCATTCTGCCAGGCAATAGAATGCACTGAGAGAATGTTGCCCTCCTGGCGCGTTATCAGCCCGGCGCTTTTCACTACAGTTTGTAGTGCCTGCTTCCAGGGAACATCTGTTAGATGTAACGACACCGTACCGCTGACGTCTGGCGACACGACCAGGTTCAACTTCTCCTGTTCAGCCAGCGCCTGCAACACCTGAGCCACCGGAACGTCATCCACCATCAGCGTCACTTTTTGCGGCTTTGCCGCCTGTACGCCGGGTATCAGCATCAACAGTAGTGCGGCTATCCATTGCTTCATTTGTATCTCCTTGCCGTTGCCACAACCATTGTGGCGGTTCGCAGTTTGTCCCGGTACCCAGCGTTAGTACGTCTGGCGTCAGCTGTAAAATTGTCCAGCCGTTTTCCAGCACATCGTTTTGCTGCACCCGTCGCCATTTCTTTTGCCCGTCTTTTATTACACCGATGATGCGCTCGCCTCGCCCTACCATCCCCTGATAGCGCCACTGGCTAAGTTCGCTAATCCGGCATAGATCTTCCGGCGGTTTAAAAGGGTCACGCATACCGGTTAAAAGGCACAATGCAATACCTGCCAACAACCAGCGTTTAACCCTCATGCGGCGTCTCCAGTTGTAGCGTGAACAAAAGATCATCACCTTCCACGCTTAACGAAAAACGGCTCACGCTGACGTTGCGCTCTGCCAGCCGTGTAAATGCCGACGGCACTGCTTCCCACAGCGTTTTCAACGCCAACTCGCCTCCCTGCGCGGATGGATGCCAGGAAACCAGTTGCGCGCCGGATAACTGAAAATCCAGTGGCGAAAAGGGCAGCGTTTTTTCCTCGCTGAAGGGAGTGGTGTCTACCAGGCGATACAGTGCGGCCCACTGCTGGTGATGACTTGCCCGTAGTCGAATTAATGCGTCGCGCTCTTCATGGTGTGTCGATGATAGAAAAATGAGCGTAACTAACATCAGCAACCAGAATGCCCAGCAAAGCTGGCGGAGGCGGGGTGATGTGGCGAACCACCAGTCAAAGAACATGTTCATCGCTAACCTTCCTTGTTAACTGATACTCAAATTGCCAGCGTCCCTGCGCATCCTGCTGCGTGGCTCCCCGCTGATTGAGATGAAAAGACGCATCCTGGCGGAGTGACGTTTCTAGTGCGTTTAACGCGGTAATGCTTGTTGTCAGCCCCTTGATCTCCAGCGTTCCCTGCTGCCAGCTTATCGTTGTCAGCCAGGCGTGCTCGGGTAAAAGCGCCGCCAGTGCTTCCAGCGCAGATTGCCAGTCGCGGGTAAATTATCGCTGGCGCTGCCGTTGCGAACGCTGTTCGCGTAACTGCTGTTGCTCCAGCAAACGTGGCTTCGTTATCTGTAAGCTGCGGGCGAGTTGTTGTTCCGCCTGAAGCAAAACTGCGTCTATGCGCGCTTCGGCGCTGCCTGTCAGACGCAGTATTAGCGTTATCCCGACGGCCAGCAGCAGAGGCGCAACGAACATCAGCAACCAGAAACGCAGAAAAGCGGTCCGGCGTTGCTGTCGCCAGGGCAAAAAATTAATTGGCGGGTTCATCAGTACGCCTTCCCAAGCGCCAGCCCCAGCGCGATGGCAAAGTCTCCACCTGGCGGCGGTAGCGGCGGCTGACGAACAGAAACGGCCTCCCAGGGATCAAATCCCCCTTCGCCACATATCGCGACGCTTTCGGGATCAACGGATAACGCTGCCGCCAGCTCCTTCGCGCTAGTCATCCCCACCGCCAGTTTGCGCCCCCAGCGACAGCGTGTCGCCCACAGCCACTGTTCGTTATCACGCCAGGCCAGACATTGCTGATGAGAAGGTAAAAAAGGCAGGAATTGCTGTAATGCACTGGCATCCGGGGTGATCGCGCTCACATGAACACGCAACCTTTCTGCCAGAGTAAGTAGCGTTGCCAGCTCTTTGCTTTGCGCGGCAGTCACGTTATAGGCGGGGCTGAGTGAGTCTTCGCTGTAATCGAAGCGCAGGGAGTCCGGATCCATATCCAGCTCGCGGGCCATCGTCCCTGACAGCCAGGCCGTTTGCTCCCGCTCACCAAGGGACATCGACGGGCGCGGAAATGACCGCTGTAATGTGCGACTGGCGGGAAACGCCAACATAATGTGATGACGCTGCGGCAGTTCGCGACTCCACGGTAACAACGTTTTAGCCAGCTGCTGCGCATCAACAATCCGCCCATCTTTGATAATGTCGTTCTCCAGCGGCAACCGCCACCAGCGTTGCAAAAAGCATTCTTTTGCTCCCCGCACGATCGCAACCGCTACCGCTTCTTGCTGTTGTAAATGCAAACCAATTTGCCAGATCTTAAATGCCATTGTGATGATCTCCTTATCACCCGTCACTCTGACGGGTATATCAATGCGTCTGGCTTGCCTTTATACTACCGCGCGTTTGTTTATAAACTGCCCAAATGAAACTAAATGGGAAATTTCCAGTGAAGTTCGTAAAGTATTTTTTGATCCTTGCAGTCTGTTGCATTCTGCTGGGAGCAGGCTCGATTTATGGCCTATACCGCTACATCGAGCCACAACTGCCGGATGTGGCGACATTAAAAGATGTTCGCCTGCAAATTCCGATGCAGATTTACAGCGCCGATGGCGAGCTGATTGCTCAATACGGTGAGAAACGTCGTATTCCGGTTACGTTGGATCAAATCCCACCGGAGATGGTGAAAGCCTTTATCGCGACGGAAGACAGCCGCTTCTACGAGCATCACGGCGTTGACCCGGTGGGGATCTTCCGTGCGGCAAGTGTGGCGCTGTTCTCCGGCCACGCGTCACAAGGGGCGAGTACCATTACCCAGCAGCTGGCGAGAAATTTCTTCCTCAGTCCAGAACGCACGCTGATGCGTAAGATTAAGGAAGTCTTCCTCGCGATTCGCATTGAACAGTTGCTGACGAAAGACGAGATCCTCGAGCTTTATCTGAACAAGATTTACCTCGGTTACCGCGCCTATGGTGTCGGTGCTGCGGCACAAGTCTATTTCGGTAAAACGGTCGACCAACTGACGCTGAACGAAATGGCTGTGATCGCCGGGCTGCCGAAAGCGCCTTCCACCTTTAATCCGCTCTACTCAATGGATCGTGCCGTCGCGCGGCGTAACGTCGTACTGTCGCGGATGCTGGATGAAGGGTATATCACCCAACAACAGTTCGATCAGACACGCACTGAGGCGATTAACGCTAACTATCACGCGCCGGAGATTGCTTTCTCTGCGCCGTACCTGAGCGAAATGGTGCGCCAGGAGATGTATAACCGTTATGGCGAAAGTGCCTATGAAGACGGTTATCGCATTTACACCACCATCACCCGCAAAGTGCAGCAGGCCGCACAGCAGGCGGTACGTAATAACGTGCTGGACTACGACATGCGCCACGGCTATCGCGGCCCGGCAAATGTGCTGTGGAAAGTGGGCGAGTCGGCGTGGGATAACAACAAGATTACCGATACGCTGAAGGCGCTGCCAACCTATGGTCCGCTGCTGCCTGCCGCAGTCACCAGCGCCAATCCTCAGCAAGCGACGGCGATGCTGGCGGACGGGTCGACCGTCGCATTGAGTATGGAAGGCGTTCGCTGGGCGCGTCCTTACCGTTCGGATACTCAGCAAGGACCGACGCCGCGTAAAGTGACCGATGTTCTGCAAACGGGTCAGCAAATCTGGGTTCGTCAGGTTGGCGATGCATGGTGGCTGGCACAAGTGCCGGAAGTGAACTCGGCGCTGGTGTCGATCAATCCGCAAAACGGTGCCGTTATGGCGCTGGTCGGTGGCTTTGATTTCAATCAGAGCAAGTTTAACCGCGCCACCCAGGCACTGCGTCAGGTGGGTTCCAACATCAAACCGTTCCTCTACACCGCGGCGATGGATAAAGGTCTGACGCTGGCAAGTATGTTGAACGATGTGCCAATTTCTCGCTGGGATGCAGGTGCCGGTTCTGACTGGCAGCCGAAGAACTCACCACCGCAGTATGCTGGTCCAATTCGCTTACGTCAGGGGCTGGGTCAGTCGAAAAACGTGGTGATGGTACGCGCAATGCGGGCGATGGGCGTCGACTACGCTGCAGAATATCTGCAACGCTTCGGCTTCCCGGCGCAAAACATTGTCCACACCGAATCGCTGGCGCTGGGTTCAGCGTCCTTCACCCCAATGCAGGTGGCGCGCGGCTACGCGGTCATGGCGAACGGTGGCTTCCTGGTGGACCCGTGGTTTATCAGCAAAATTGAAAACGATCAGGGCGGCGTGATTTTCGAAGCGAAACCGAAAGTAGCCTGCCCGGAATGCGATATTCCAGTGATTTACGGTGATACGCAGAAATCGAACGTGCTGGAAAATAACGATGTTGAAGATGTCGCTATCTCCCGCGAGCAGCAGAATGTTTCTGTACCAATGCCGCAGCTGGAGCAGGCAAATCAGGCGTTAGTGGCGAAGACTGGCGCGCAGGAGTACGCACCGCACGTCATCAACACTCCGCTGGCATTCCTGATTAAGAGTGCTTTGAACACCAATATCTTTGGTGAGCCAGGCTGGCAGGGTACCGGCTGGCGTGCAGGTCGTGATTTGCAGCGTCGCGATATCGGCGGGAAAACCGGTACCACTAACAGTTCGAAAGATGCGTGGTTCTCGGGTTACGGTCCGGGCGTTGTGACCTCGGTCTGGATTGGCTTTGATGATCACCGTCGTAATCTCGGTCATACAACGGCTTCCGGAGCGATTAAAGATCAGATATCAGGTTACGAAGGCGGTGCCAAGAGCGCCCAGCCTGCATGGGACGCTTATATGAAAGCCGTTCTTGAAGGTGTGCCGGAGCAGCCGCTGACGCCGCCGCCAGGTATTGTGACGGTGAAAATCGATCGCAGCACCGGGCAGTTAGCTAATGGTGGCAACAGCCGCGAAGAGTATTTCATCGAAGGTACGCAGCCGACACAACAAGCGGTGCACGAGGTGGGTACGACCATTATCGATAATGGCGAAGCACAGGAATTGTTCTGATTAAAAAGGCGCTTCGGCGCCTTTTTCAGTTTGCTGACAAAGTGCACTTTGTTTATACCGGATACGGCGTGAACACTTTACCCGTCTAGCAACATCTAGAAAAATCAATATATTGCAGAAACTTCGTAAGCCTGATAAGCATTATGCATCAGGCGAACTTTACGCATTTACACTCGCCCCTGCCCTTTCAACCATTCACGCACGAGGAACAGCGCGCTGACATTACGCGCTTCGTTGAAGTCAGGGTCTTCCAGCAAATCCATCATATGCGCCAGCGGCCAGCGCACCTGTGGTAGCGGCTCTGGCTCATCGCCTTCCAGCGATTCCGGGTAGAGATCTTGCGCTACCACGATATTCATTTTGCTGGAAAAATAAGACGGTGCCATGCTGAGCTTCTTCAAAAAAGTCAGATCGTTCGCACCAAATCCAACCTCTTCTTTTAGCTCGCGGTTAGCGGCTTCGTAGACGCTTTCACCCGGATCAATTAAACCTTTCGAAAAACCTAATTCGTAGGATTCAGTTCCCACTGCGTATTCGCGGATCAGGATCAGGTGATCGTCCACAATCGGCACAATCATCACTGCTTCCCGGTTGGTTGGACGCATTCGTTCATAAACACGCCGCACGCCATTGCTGAACTCCAGATCCACGCTCTCGACGGTAAACAGTCGGGAACGGGCTACAGTTTCAACATTCAGAATGGTGGGTTTTTGTAATGATTTGCTCATCGTGGGATCTATGCTGTGAAATCAGCGGTTATTGTGCGATATCGGACACGCTTTCGGCAATGTGAATTGCATGTTATTTACATTTATGTAACTTAATAAATAATCGTCCTCAAATCAAATTAAAAGTCAATAGGTTGAAATAACTCCAGGAATTTGCTGATATTCCGCCTTCAGAGGGTTTGCTATGATCAGCGGTTACTGTGATGTGCTTAATGATGCTCAAGTTAAACTCCACGCTTGCCGATAGCCAACCGCAGAATCATGTATTGTGTCTGGTGCGACTGACCACGCCTGACAGACTAAGTAAGATGGGGAAAGCATGAGCACCATTGTGATTTTTTTAGCTGCTTTGCTGGCCTGCTCACTACTTGCGGGATGGCTGATAAAAGTGCGATCCAGACGGCGTCAGCTGCCCTGGACCAACGCCTTCGCGGATGCGCAAACGCGTAAACTCACACCTGAAGAACGTAGCGCCGTTGAAAATTATCTTGAGAGCCTGACGCAGGTATTACAGGTGCCTGGCCCAACGGGAGCTAGCGCGGCACCGATCTCTCTGGCGCTGAATGCCGAAAGCAACAACGTCATGATGCTGACACACGCTATCACGCGTTACGGCATCTCTACCGACGATCCGAATAAATGGCGTTACTACCTCGATTCGGTAGAAGTCCACCTGCCCCCTTTCTGGGAACAATACATCAACGATGAGAATACCGTTGAACTGATTTATACCGATTCGCTGCCGCTGGTTATTTCACTCAACGGTCATACGCTGCAGGAGTACATGCAGGAAACGCGCGGCTATGCCTTGCAACCTGTTCCGTCCACGCAGGCGTCGATTCGCGGGGAAGAGAGTGAGCAAATCGAGCTACTCAATATTCGCAAAGAAACGCATGAAGAATATGCGCTGAGTCGTCCGCGCGGGCTGCGTGAAGCGTTGCTGATCGTCGCCTCCTTCCTGATGTTCTTTTTCTGCCTGATTACCCCGGATGTATTTGTTCCGTGGCTGGCAGGCGGCGCATTACTGCTGCTGGGCGCAGGTCTGTGGGGGCTATTCGCGCCCCCGGCAAAATCCTCCCTGCGAGAAATTCATTGTCTGCGCGGTACACCCCGTCGTTGGGGATTGTTTGGCGAAAACGATCAGGAACAGATCAACAATATTTCACTCGGTATTATCGACCTGGTCTATCCCGCACACTGGCAGCCATACATTGCTCAGGATCTCGGTCAACAAACCGATATTGATATCTATCTCGACCGCCACGTAGTGCGTCAGGGGCGATATCTTTCGCTGCATGATGAAGTAAAAAACTTTCCGTTACAGCACTGGCTGCGCAGTACGATTATCGCTGCGGGCTCGCTGCTGGTGCTGTTTATGCTGTTATTCTGGATCCCGCTGGATATGCCGCTGAAATTCACTCTCTCATGGATGAAAGGCGCGCAGACCATTGAAGCCACCAGCGTAAAACAACTGGCTGACGCTGGCGTGCGGGTAGGCGATACATTGCGTATTAGCGGTACGGGAATGTGTAATATTCGCACTTCCGGAACCTGGAGCGCGAAAACCAATTCACCTTTTTTACCGTTTGACTGCTCGCAGATCATCTGGAATGACGCCCGCTCATTACCATTACCAGAATCTGAACTGGTCAACAAAGCGACGGCATTGACTGAAGCAGTTAATCGCCAGCTGCACCCTAAACCGGAAGATGAATCTCGCGTCAGTGCCTCATTACGTTCAGCGATTCAAAAATCCGGCATGGTATTGCTTGATGATTTTGGCGACATTGTACTGAAGACAGCGGATTTATGTTCTGCCAAAGATGACTGTGTGCGACTGAAAAATGCGCTGGTCAATCTCGGCAACAGTAAAGACTGGGACGCGCTGGTAAAACGCGCCAACGCCGGGAAGCTCGATGGCGTGAATGTGTTATTACGCCCGGTGAGTGCGGAATCGCTGGATAACCTGGTGGCAACCTCCACCGCGCCGTTTATCACGCATGAAACGGCGCGAGCGGCACAATCACTAAACAGTCCGGCCCCCGGCGGATTCCTGATTGTCAGCGACGAAGGCAGCGATTTTGTTGATCAGCCCTGGCCTTCGGCATCACTTTACGACTACCCGCCGCAAGAACAGTGGAACGCTTTCCAGAAACTGGCACAAATGCTGATGCATACGCCGTTTAACGCCGAAGGTATCGTCACAAAAATCTTCACTGACGCCAATGGTACGCAGCATATTGGCCTTCATCCGATCCCGGATCGTTCCGGCCTGTGGCGCTATCTCAGCACCACATTGCTGCTACTGACGATGCTGGGTAGCGCCATTTACAATGGCGTACAGGCCTGGCGTCGTTACCAGCGTCATCGCACTCGCATGATGGAGATTCAGGCCTATTATGAAAGCTGCCTGAACCCGCAACTGATCACCCCTTCAGAAAGCCTTATCGAATAACACGTTTGCGCGGCAGGTTATGCTACCCTGTCGCGCAAATTGCTTCACTCTGGAGATTTCCCTCATGCATATCAACATTGCCTGGCAGGACGTAGATACCGTTCTGCTGGATATGGACGGCACATTGCTCGACCTCGCCTTCGATAACTATTTCTGGCAAAAGCTGGTGCCTGAAACATGGGGCGCGAAAAACGGGGTTACGCCACAGGAAGCGATGGAATATATGCGCCAGCAATATCACGACGTACAGCATACGCTAAACTGGTACTGTCTTGATTACTGGAGTGAGCAACTGGGTCTGGATATCTGTGCGATGACCACCGAGATGGGACCGCGTGCCGTACTGCGTGAAGATACCATTCCGTTTCTTGAGGCACTGAAAGCCAGCGGTAAGCAGCGAATTTTGCTCACCAATGCGCATCCGCACAACCTGGCGGTAAAACTTGAGCATACCGGTCTGGACGCACACCTTGATTTATTACTTTCCACCCACACATTTGGTTATCCGAAAGAGGATCAGCGGTTATGGCATGCGGTGGCCGAAGCTACGGGTCTGAAAGCTGAAAGAACGCTGTTTATTGATGACAGCGAAGCGATTCTCGATGCTGCCGCGCAATTTGGTATTCGTTACTGCCTCGGCGTGACTAATCCTGATTCCGGGATTGCCGAGAAACAGTATCAACGCCATCCGTCACTGAATGACTACCGCCGCCTGATCCCCTCGCTAATGTGAAGGAGACGCCATGAAAGAAAAACCTGCTGTTGAGGTTCGACTGGATAAATGGCTATGGGCTGCCCGTTTTTATAAAACCCGCGCGCTGGCCCGTGAAATGATTGAAGGCGGTAAGGTGCATTACAACGGGCAGCGCAGCAAGCCGAGCAAAATCGTCGAGCTGAATGCCACGCTCACTCTGCGCCAGGGAAATGACGAACGCACGGTGATTGTAAAGGCGATTACTGAACAGCGTCGCCCCGCCAGCGAGGCAGCCTTGCTGTATGAAGAGACTGCGGAAAGTGTAGAGAAACGCGAAAAAATGGCGATGGCACGTAAACTTAATGCCTTAACCATGCCGCACCCGGACCGACGCCCGGACAAAAAAGAGCGCCGCGACCTGTTACGATTTAAACACGGCGACAGTGAATAACTGTCACCTGCAAGAGAGATGATTATGCCGCAACATGACCAATTACATCGCTATCTGTTTGAAAATTTTGCCGTTCGCGGCGAACTGGTAACCGTTTCGGAAACCCTGCAACAGATCCTTGAGAACCACGATTATCCGCAGCCCGTTAAAAACGTGCTGGCAGAACTGCTGGTTGCGACCAGCCTGTTAACCGCTACGCTGAAGTTTGATGGTGATATCACCGTACAGCTGCAAGGCGACGGTCCGATGAATCTGGCGGTTATTAACGGTAACAATAACCAGCAAATGCGCGGTGTGGCGCGCGTGCAGGGCGAAATTCCAGAAAATGCCGACCTGAAAACGCTGGTCGGCAATGGTTACGTGGTGATCACCATTACCCCGAGCGAAGGCGAACGCTATCAGGGCGTGGTTGGTCTGGAAGGTGATACCCTGGCGGCCTGCCTGGAAGATTACTTTATGCGTTCTGAACAGCTGCCGACGCGCCTGTTTATTCGCACCGGCGACGTAGACGGCAAACCGGCTGCAGGCGGTATGTTGTTGCAGGTAATGCCTGCGCAAAATGCCCAGCAGGACGACTTTGACCACCTGGCGACGCTAACCGAAACCATCAAAACCGAAGAACTGCTGACCTTACCGGCAAACGAAGTGTTGTGGCGTTTGTATCACGAAGAAGAGGTGACGGTTTACGATCCGCAGGATGTGGAGTTCAAATGCACCTGCTCGCGTGAACGTTGCGCCGATGCGCTGAAAACGCTGCCTGATGAAGAAGTTGATAGCATCCTGGCGGAAGATGGCGAAATTGACATGCATTGTGATTACTGCGGTAACCACTATCTGTTCAATGCGATGGATATTGCTGAAATCCGCAACAACGCGTCTCCGGCAGATCCGCAAGTTCATTAATGAGTATGTCCGGCAGAGAGGGCTCTGCCGGATTTTACGACGTAATGGCCTGATGTGCTGCGCTTACCAGGCCTGTGAAATAAATCGCAAATTATTGTTGGTCAGATACAGCGTCGTATCCGTTAAAAGAGTTGTCACTTACTTAAGTTTATTTCCAGCGTTTCACCATCTACCGTCAGATCGCGCCACGCTTTCGGCCTCGTCCCCAGTTTTCCATCCTTCGCAGCTGTGAGTAATTTTTCTTTCGTTATTTCGTTCGGAAGTAAACTCATATCAAGCGCGTCCCATTCTTTTCTGTCTGAGTCAAAGCCATAGACAATGACTCTGTCATCATTAAAAGCAAACAGGATCCGCTCCGCCTGACCATCACTATTCAGATCTTGCTCGACCAGGACGCAGGCGTCTTTTTCAATACAGGTCATCACGTTATAGCGATCCTGGATTAAGGCCGACCAGAATGTCGCATCCGGTTTAACAGAACCAGGGGCAATTAACACATTTTCGGCTAATACTTTTTCCGATACCTGTTCCTGAAGATGTTGCTCTCCATCTAACGCCATCAGCAGATCCCGCGCGCGTTTCGGGTCTTTCATAAACCCGGCATCGCTTTTCAGCGACTCAAGCGCCGCACGTCCATAGCGACCGCTCTGTTCGAGCATGTAGATAGTTACCTGGTCTGGCGTGTTTTTGCCGCTCTGATAACGCGCCATATGACTGTTCACGCTAATACGCATACTGTCCAGCACCGGCGAATTAAGAAGCACCAGTATCACCAACACCAATAACGAAACCGCAAGGTTCACTTTGCCCTGAAGAACAAGGGGATTTTGCCCATTACGCCAGACGATACTGACAAAATACCCCAGCGACCACACCAGTAACACCAGCACCGCCAGCGCGCCCTGCAAGCGGTCGACAGTCCAGCCGTACTGAGCGACCCGCAGCCATAACGCCCAGGCGGCGACGAACACATACAGCGGAGCAACCAGCAAAGCGGTTTTAATCAGGCAACGCAACGGCCCCGTCCAGGGAAGTGACGCTTTTTGCGGATCGCGGACAATAACCATTAAGATC
Organism: Escherichia sp. WS33; assembly: GCF_046486385.1. Taxonomy (NCBI): domain Bacteria; kingdom Pseudomonadati; phylum Pseudomonadota; class Gammaproteobacteria; order Enterobacterales; family Enterobacteriaceae; genus Escherichia; species Escherichia sp. WS33. The sequence continues at coordinate 60,725 of NZ_JBJQLJ010000006.1, forward strand.
AATTGCAAAAAGGCCAGCGTTAACAGCAACCCGGCGGCGGAGATGTGGCGAGAAATCGCGCTCAGGCCCGTAAACGGCAGAGTGATGATAAACATCAGGGTTAGCAATGATACTAACGGCAGCAACCCCGTGGCGATTAACGTGAACAACTTTTGAATAGAGTCGATTAAACGTGACTGTGTGCGCGCGAGAATCACCGCCAGTGCGGTAACCAGACCTAATGTAAGATACATAAACCAGTCGGTTGCAAAAAAGAGCGTATTGAAAAACTTGATGCCAACAAGTTTAAACAACTCACCCCACAGTAAAAGCACCAGCCACGTCAAGCCATTGGCGAGAAAAATCACCAGTAATATAAGTACGTTATGCCATACTGACTGGTAAAAATAGCGATAGCGGCTACTGTCATTGCGGATGCGAAGGCTTTGTTGTATCCACGGTAGCAACAACATTGCCATCAACAGCAGATAGCAGCCAAAATCCCAAATCGCCTTTTCAGCTCTCCAGGGGTTCATGCCATCAGTTTGCCACTTCAACCAGCCGCTCATCCCCAGCGTGGCAATAAACACCAGCGCCAGCCATCCCCAAAGGCGCTTCTGTTTAAAAGAGATCACGGAGAAGAGTAAAACGGATGAAAACGCAACGGTCGCAGGCACGCCATAAACAATCCAACTGTGATTTTTTCCGGCAAGCCAGGCGATCAACAGGTAGCAAACCAGCCCCTGAAGTAATCCGGTAGCAATCATCCCCCAGCGTGTTGCCGGTGAAAGTTCAACGTTATCCATGTTGGTTATCCAGAATCAAAAGGTGGGTTAATTATCGCATCCGGGCAGTAGTATTTTGCTTTTTTCAGAAAATAATCAAAAAAAGTTAGCGTGGTGAATCGATACTTTACCGATTGAATTTGCATCAATTTCATTAAGGAATGCGATTCCACTCACAATATTCCCGCCATATAAACCAAGATTTAACCTTTTGAGAACATTTTCCACACCTAAAATGCTATTTCTGCGATAATAGCAACCGTTTCGTGACAGGAATCACGGAGTTTTTTGTCAAATATGAATTTCTCCAGATACGTAAATCTATGAGCCTTGTCGCGGTTAACACCCCCAAAAAGACTTTACTATTCAGGCAATACATATTGGCTAAGGAGCAGTGAAATGCGCGTTAACAATGGTTTGACCCCGCAAGAACTCGAGGCTTATGGTATCAGTGACGTACATGATATCGTTTACAACCCAAGCTACGACCTGCTGTATCAGGAAGAGCTCGATCCGAGCCTGACAGGTTATGAGCGCGGGGTGTTAACTAATCTGGGTGCCGTTGCCGTCGATACCGGGATCTTCACCGGTCGTTCACCAAAAGATAAGTATATCGTCCGTGACGATACCACTCGCGATACTTTCTGGTGGGCAGACAAAGGCAAAGGTAAAAACGACAACAAACCTCTCTCTCCGGAAACCTGGCAGCATCTGAAAGGCCTGGTGACCAGGCAGCTTTCCGGCAAACGTCTGTTCGTTGTCGACGCTTTCTGTGGTGCGAACCCGGATACTCGTCTTTCCGTCCGTTTCATCACCGAAGTGGCCTGGCAGGCGCATTTTGTCAAAAACATGTTTATTCGCCCGAGCGATGAAGAGCTGGCAGGTTTCAAACCAGACTTTATCGTTATGAACGGCGCGAAGTGCACTAACCCGCAGTGGAAAGAACAGGGTCTGAACTCCGAAAACTTCGTGGCGTTTAACCTGACCGAGCGCATGCAGCTGATTGGCGGCACCTGGTACGGCGGCGAAATGAAGAAAGGGATGTTCTCGATGATGAACTACCTGCTGCCGCTGAAAGGTATCGCTTCTATGCACTGCTCCGCCAACGTTGGTGAGAAAGGCGATGTTGCGGTGTTCTTCGGCCTTTCCGGCACCGGTAAAACCACCCTTTCCACCGACCCGAAACGTCGCCTGATTGGCGATGACGAACACGGCTGGGACGATGACGGCGTGTTTAACTTCGAAGGCGGCTGCTACGCAAAAACTATCAAGCTGTCGAAAGAAGCGGAACCTGAAATCTACAACGCTATCCGTCGTGATGCGTTGCTGGAAAACGTCACCGTGCGTGAAGATGGCACTATCGACTTTGATGATGGTTCAAAAACCGAGAACACCCGCGTTTCTTATCCGATCTATCACATCGATAACATCGTTAAGCCGGTTTCCAAAGCGGGTCACGCAACGAAAGTTATCTTCCTGACCGCAGACGCCTTTGGTGTGCTGCCGCCGGTTTCTCGTCTGACTGCCGATCAAACCCAGTACCACTTCCTCTCTGGCTTCACCGCCAAACTGGCCGGTACTGAGCGTGGCATCACCGAACCGACACCAACCTTCTCCGCTTGCTTCGGCGCGGCGTTCCTGTCGCTGCATCCGACTCAGTACGCAGAAGTGCTGGTAAAACGTATGCAAGCGGCAGGTGCGCAGGCGTATCTGGTTAACACTGGCTGGAACGGCACTGGCAAACGTATCTCGATTAAAGATACCCGCGCTATTATCGACGCCATCCTCAACGGTTCGCTGGATAACGCAGAAACTTTCACTCTGCCGATGTTTAACCTGGCGATCCCAACCGAACTGCCGGGCGTAGACACGAAGATCCTCGATCCGCGTAACACCTACGCTTCCCCGGAACAGTGGCAGGAAAAAGCCGAAACCCTGGCGAAACTGTTTATCGACAACTTCGATAAATACACTGACACCCCAGCGGGTGCTGCGCTGGTAGCGGCAGGTCCGAAGCTGTAATCAGCTGATATCTCATTGACCCCTTATCCAAACGGATAAGGGGTTTTTTTATATCTGATTAGCTATCAATATGTACACGGTACACTTATAATAATCAATAGACCGCAGGATGCATTATGTTCACCTTTATTGAACTACAAGGATTTAGCAAACGCCGCCAGTTATTGTTACCTGATGATGAGTTCCGGGCTTTTCAGGAACTACTCATTCAAGATCCCACTGCCGGTGACATTATCGCAGGCACAGGCAGTTTTAGAAAAATTCGCTGGAACCGTTCTGGAATGGGGAAACGGGGTGGCATTCGGATAATTTATTACAACGTAACACGCAATGGCCGAATTTATCTGGCGTTGATTTATCCTAAAAATGAACAGGATGATTTAACAGAAGAACAAAGAAAGGCATTGAAACTATTGTCAGAGAAGCTGCTTTAATGTTGAAGCTCCACAAATTCCACCATGGTCGAAATGCCAACGGAGACATTGAAAACAGATGAAAGATGAATTATTTGCTGATCTTCTTGCCAGCGCAGAAGAAATGGTACGCATCGAAAAGGGTGAAGAAACGCCTGAACCAGAGCACGTCCATACTTTTAGCGAGATCGATGTAAAAGCGATCCGTGAAGCAACGGGTTTACGTCAGCAAGATTTTGCTGTCGCCGTAGGGGTAAGTTATGACCTGGTCAAAAGCTGGGAAACCAAACGCCGTCAGCCTACCGGAGCACCTCGAAAATTGCTCCTGCTTTTGCAAGCGAATCCTTTCATTATCAATCAATTGAAAACAATCTAAAAACGGGAGACACCTTCGCCTCCCGTTTTATTTACCCTTCTTTTGTCGTGCCCTGCGCCCGCGTTACCGGCACTGGCAGCCAGGCGCGAATGGAAAGCCCGCCCCGCTCGCTGGTGCCAAGCTCCAGCATCCCGTTATGGTTATCCACGATACGCTGCACAATTGCCAGCCCTAATCCCGTGCCGCTAATGGTGCGCGCACTGTCGCCGCGGACAAACGGCTGGAACAGGTGCTTACGTTGTTCCGGCGCAATTCCCGGACCGTCATCTTCCACCTGGAACCAGGCGCGATTCGGCTCCGTTCCGCTGCTGACTTTGATCCAGCCATTGCCATAACGGGCGGCGTTGACCACCATATTCGCCACCGCGCGTTTGATCGACAGCGGGTGCATTTTCACTTCAATGCTGCCGGGGTAAAGCGCGGTTTCAATTTCCCGCTCATAGCCACTTTCGGCAGCAATCACCTCACCGAGTACTGCATTAAGATCCGCCATTTCCATCGGCATCTCCTGCCCGGTGCGCAGGTAGTCGATAAACTGCTCAATGATGGCGTTGCACTCTTCGATATCTTTATTGATCGATTCTGCCAGATAGCCATCCTGCTCGCTCATCATCTCAGTCGCCAGGCGAATACGCGTCAGCGGCGTGCGCAAGTCGTGACTTACCCCCGCCATCAGCAGCGTGCGGTCATCCGCCAGTTGCTTAACACCAGCCGCCATATGGTTAAAGGCACGGGTAACGGAACGCACCTCCGAAGCGCCATATTCACGCAGCGGCGGCGGAATAATCCCTTTACCAACCTGCAAGGCTGCGTGTTCGAGATCGACCAACGGTCGGTTCTGGATACGAATAAACAGCCACGCCCCGCCTATCGCCAATAGCATAATCGCCAGCGTATAGCGGAACAGCGGAGAGAAATCGCCCTGATGAATTTCGGTCAGCGGCACGCGTACCCAGATATTGGGCGACAGCCAGGTTTTCAGCCAGACGACAGGCGAACTTTTGTTGACCTCAACGCGCACTTCCGTCGGGCCGCCCAGTTGCTGTGCCATCTGATGGCTTAAGAATTCATAGTGTTGCGCCCAACGCAGACCTGCCTCTTCGGCAGCCTCGTTGGAGTAGAGAGAGATCCCCAGCTCACGGTAGATCTCCCGACGGAAAGCGGGAGGCACAACCAACTGCGTGCCGTCCTCCAGTTGCAGTTTGTCGGTCATCAACATACGCACTTCGTACGCGAGGACTTTATTAAACTGCTGGAGGCTCGGCAAAATCGCGAAGTTCAGCACCACCAGATAAGTTGTCACCAGGCTGGCGAACAGCAAGGTGACGATGAGCAATAACGTACGGGCAAATGAACTTCGTGGCGAGAAGCGCAATCGCCTCATGCTTTAGAGCCGTCCGGTACAAAGACGTAGCCCAGGCCCCAAACGGTCTGAATGTAACGCGGATGCGCTGGATCTTCTTCTACCATGCGGCGCAGACGCGAAATCTGCACGTCGATGGAGCGTTCCATTGCGGAATATTCACGACCACGGGCAAGGTTCATCAGCTTATCGCGGGAGAGCGGCTCACGCGGATGGCTGACCAGTGCCTTCAGTACCGCAAACTCACCGCTGGTGAGCGGCATCGGCTCGTCTTCGCGGAACATTTCGCGCGTACCGAGGTTAAGTTTGAACTTACCGAAAGCAATTACCGCCTCTTCCTGTGATGGTGCGCCTGGTAGCTCGTTCGCCTGACGACGCAGCACCGCACGGATACGGGCCAGCAGTTCACGCGGGTTAAACGGTTTTGGAATGTAATCGTCAGCGCCAATCTCCAGGCCAACGATACGGTCCACTTCTTCCCCTTTCGCCGTCACCATAATGATCGGCATCGGGTTGCTCTGACTACGAAGACGTCGGCAAATCGACAAGCCATCTTCACCAGGTAACATCAAATCCAGTACCATAAGATGGAAAGATTCACGAGTCAGCAGGCGATCCATCTGTTCTGCATTAGCGACGCTTCGAACCTGGAAGCCTTGTTCGGTGAGATAACGTTCCAGCAGCGCACGCAGGCGCATGTCGTCATCGACCACCAGAATCTTGTAGTTCTCTTGCATTGTTTGTACTCCCAAAGGTTCGCAACAATTTGTAAGCGTGTATTCTTAAAAAAGCTCACGTTCGTCACCAGCTAAATCTGGTATGAATTTCAGCCTAAATTGTTACAAAGCATATTAAACAGCAGCTTAAGTATACAATTTATTCGGCGAAACATTATTGATTCTGTTGATATGATCACGTTATACCCAATGTGCGCATTATCAAACAGACAAAGGGAATCAACGAGATGAAAACGCCCCTGGTTACCCGGGAAGGGTATGAAAAACTCAAACAAGAGCTTAATTATCTCTGGCGTGAAGAACGCCCGGAGGTCACAAAAAAGGTGACCTGGGCCGCAAGTCTGGGCGACCGCAGCGAAAATGCTGACTATCAGTATAATAAAAAGCGCCTGCGTGAAATCGACCGTCGCGTGCGCTATCTCACTAAATGCATGGAAAATCTCAAAATCGTCGATTACTCCCCGCAGCAGGAAGGCAAGGTCTTTTTTGGCGCATGGGTGGAGATTGAAAACGACGATGGCGTGACTCACCGTTTCCGTATTGTCGGCTACGATGAAATTTTTGGCCGTAAAGATTACATCTCTATCGATTCCCCGATGGCCCGCGCATTGCTGAAAAAAGAAGTCGGCGATCTGGCGGTGGTGAATACCCCTGCCGGGGAAGCGAGCTGGTATGTTAATGCTATCGAGTACGTGAAACCGTAAGGAAGAGTCTTAACCTCCTGCCGATGGCTGGCATTTTTGCCAGCCAGTCCGTATAACTATCCCCTGATTTTTGATCCGAAAAGATGAACTCAAACCATGATGAATGATTCGTTCTGCCGCATTATTGCGGGTGAAATTCAGGCGCGCCCGGAACAGGTTGACGCTGCCGTTCGCCTGCTTGACGAAGGGAATACCGTGCCGTTTATCGCACGTTATCGTAAGGAAATCACCGGCGGTCTGGATGACACGCAGCTGCGTAATCTGGAAACGCGTCTGGGATACCTGCGCGAACTGGAAGAGAGACGTCAGGCGATCCTCAAATCCATTTCCGAGCAAGGCAAACTCACTGACGAGCTGGCGAATGCCATCAACGCCACCTTAAGCAAAACCGAACTCGAAGACCTCTACCTGCCCTACAAACCTAAACGCCGCACCCGCGGGCAAATCGCCATTGAAGCAGGGCTTGAGCCGTTGGCTGACCTGCTGTGGAGCGATCCGTCACACACGCCAGAAGTCGCCGCTGCACAATATGTTGATGCCGATAAAGGCGTGGCAGATACCAAAGCCGCGCTGGACGGCGCGCGCTATATCCTGATGGAACGGTTTGCCGAAGATGCCGCGCTGCTGGCAAAAGTGCGTGATTATCTGTGGAAGAACGCGCATCTGGTCTCAACCGTGGTGAGCGGTAAAGAAGAGGAAGGGGCAAAATTCCGCGACTATTTCGATCATCACGAACCGTTGTCCACGGTGCCTTCTCACCGCGCGCTGGCGATGTTCCGTGGGCGTAACGAAGGCGTACTCCAGCTTTCGCTGAATGCCGATCCGCAGTTCGATGAGCCGCCCAAAGAGAGCTATTGCGAGCAAATCATCATGGATCACCTTGGCCTGCGCCTGAACAATGCCCCGGCGGATAGCTGGCGCAAAGGCGTAGTGAGCTGGACCTGGCGCATCAAGGTGCTGATGCATCTGGAAACCGAACTGATGGGTACCGTGCGCGAACGCGCGGAAGATGAAGCAATCAACGTCTTTGCCCGTAACCTGCACGATCTGCTGATGGCGGCCCCTGCCGGACTGCGTGCAACGATGGGCCTCGATCCGGGTCTGCGTACTGGGGTAAAAGTGGCGGTGGTCGATGCCACTGGCAAACTGGTAGCGACCGATACCATTTACCCGCACACCGGACAAGCCGCAAAAGCAGCGATGACTGTTGCTGCGCTGTGTGAAAAGCATAACGTTGAACTGGTGGCGATCGGCAACGGTACAGCTTCCCGCGAAACCGAACGTTTCTATCTCGACGTGCAGAAGCAGTTCCCGAAAGTGACCGCACAGAAAGTGATCGTCAGCGAAGCTGGCGCGTCGGTTTACTCGGCTTCCGAGCTGGCAGCGCAGGAGTTTCCGGATCTCGACGTTTCGCTGCGTGGCGCGGTGTCTATCGCCCGCCGTTTGCAGGATCCGCTGGCGGAGCTGGTGAAAATCGATCCGAAATCTATCGGCGTAGGTCAGTATCAGCATGACGTCAGCCAGACGCAACTGGCCCGCAAACTGGACGCAGTAGTAGAAGACTGCGTAAACGCCGTTGGCGTCGATCTCAACACTGCTTCTGTTCCGCTGTTAACCCGCGTGGCGGGCCTGACGCGCATGATGGCGCAAAACATCGTGGCCTGGCGCGATGAGAACGGTCAGTTCCAGAACCGTCAGCAACTGCTGAAAGTGAGCCGTCTGGGGCCGAAAGCCTTCGAGCAGTGCGCGGGCTTCTTGCGCATTAACCATGGTGATAACCCGCTGGACGCGTCTACCGTCCACCCGGAAGCCTATCCGGTGGTGGAACGCATTCTGGCAGCAACACAGCAGGCACTGAAAGATCTGATGGGTAACAGCAGCGAACTGCGTAACCTGAAAGCGTCTGACTTTACTGATGAAAAATTCGGTGTGCCGACAGTAACTGACATCATCAAAGAGCTGGAAAAACCGGGTCGCGATCCGCGTCCGGAATTTAAAACCGCTCAGTTTGCCGATGGCGTCGAGACAATGAACGACCTGCAACCGGGTATGATCCTCGAAGGTGCGGTGACCAACGTCACCAACTTTGGCGCGTTTGTCGATATCGGCGTGCATCAGGACGGCCTGGTTCACATCTCTTCATTGTCGAACAAGTTTGTAGAAGATCCGCATACCGTGGTGAAAGCGGGCGACATTGTGAAGGTGAAAGTGCTGGAAGTGGATCTTCAGCGTAAACGTATCGCCCTGACCATGCGTCTGGACGAGCAGCCTGGCGAAACCAACGCCCGTCGCGGCGGCGGTAATGAACGCCCGCAAAACAACCGCCCGGCAGCCAAACCGCGCGGACGTGAAGCGCAGCCTGCCGGTAACAGCGCGATGATGGACGCGCTGGCGGCAGCAATGGGCAAAAAACGTTAAACGCCCTGATTGACCCCTAAACCTGCGCGATAAGGTGTCCACGCCGCATCTGGCAACGAACGCCTTGTCTGACATAAAAGTGCCGGAGAATATCTCCGGCATTTTTATTCCACAGCCAAACTCACAATATATTCCGGCAACATTTATCACTTCATTAACAACTGAAACCTTAATTAAACATTAGCCAGTCCTGGTAATTCGCTATTCGAATTATATTTTCGCTGCGATATAACCTTGAGCCACATCAACATTGAGTCAGATTATTATTCAAACCAACATTCGCACACATTTTAAGTATTGCTGATAGAAACCATTCTCATTATCATTGTGTTGTTGATTATTTAATCTCTCCTTTGTTGGCAAATCATCTGGTCTCATGTCGCTGTCAAACGCCCCATGAGGTAGTTATCCAGTTAATGAGAAACAAGTAGGCACCTATGCAATACACTCCAGATACTGCGTGGAAAATCACTGGCTTTTCCCGTGAAATCAGCCCGGCATATCGCCAAAAACTGCTTTCTCTTGGCATGTTACCTGGCTCCTCTTTTAATGTGGTGCGCGTCGCTCCACTCGGCGACCCCATTCATATCGAAACCCGTCGTGTGAGCCTGGTATTACGCAAAAAAGATCTGGCCTTATTAGAAGTGGAAGCGGTTTCCTGTTAATACGGTGATAACAACAATGAAAAAATTAACCATAGGCTTAATTGGTAATCCAAATTCTGGCAAGACAACCTTATTTAACCAGCTCACTGGCGCACGTCAGCGTGTAGGTAACTGGGCTGGCGTTACCGTCGAACGTAAAGAAGGGCAATTCTCCACCACCGATCATCAGGTCACGCTGGTGGACCTGCCCGGCACCTATTCTCTGACCACCATCTCATCGCAGACCTCGCTCGATGAGCAAATCGCCTGTCACTACATTTTGAGTGGCGACGCCGACCTGCTGATTAACGTGGTGGATGCGTCTAACCTTGAGCGTAACCTGTACCTGACGCTACAACTGCTGGAACTCGGCATTCCCTGCATCGTGGCACTGAACATGCTCGACATTGCCGAGAAGCAAAATATTCGTATTGAAATTGATGCTCTGTCGGCGCGTCTTGGCTGCCCAGTGATCCCGCTGGTTTCAACCCGTGGTCGCGGTATTGAAGCGCTCAAGCTGGCGATTGATCGCTATAAAGCTAACGAGAATGTGGAACTGGTGCATTACGCACAGCCGCTACTCAACGAAGCAGATTCACTGGCAAAAGTGATGCCTTCCGACATCCCGCTGAAACAACGTCGCTGGCTGGGCCTGCAAATGCTGGAAGGCGATATCTACAGCCGCGCCTACGCCGGTGAAGCGTCGCAGCATCTGGATGCCGCCCTCGCCCGTCTGCGTAATGAGATGGACGATCCGGCGCTGCACATTGCCGATGCGCGTTACCAGTGCATTGCTGCCATCTGTGATGTGGTAAGCAACACCCTGACGGCAGAACCCAGCCGTTTCACCACTGCGGTAGATAAAATCGTGCTCAACCGTTTCCTCGGTCTGCCGATTTTCCTCTTTGTGATGTACCTGATGTTCCTGCTGGCTATCAACATCGGCGGGGCGTTACAGCCGCTGTTTGACGTCGGCTCCGTGGCGCTATTTGTGCATGGTATTCAATGGATTGGCTACACGCTCCACTTCCCGGACTGGCTGACTATCTTCCTCGCCCAGGGCCTGGGTGGCGGCATTAACACCGTGCTGCCACTGGTGCCGCAGATTGGCATGATGTACCTGTTCCTCTCCTTCCTTGAGGACTCCGGGTATATGGCGCGTGCGGCGTTTGTGATGGACCGTCTGATGCAGGCGCTGGGCTTGCCGGGGAAATCCTTTGTGCCGCTGATCGTCGGTTTCGGTTGTAACGTACCGTCGGTAATGGGTGCACGTACGCTTGATGCACCGCGTGAACGTCTGATGACCATCATGATGGCACCGTTTATGTCCTGCGGCGCGCGTCTGGCTATCTTCGCAGTATTCGCGGCTGCCTTCTTCGGGCAGAACGGTGCGCTGGCGGTCTTCTCGCTGTATATGCTGGGTATTGTGATGGCGGTGCTGACTGGCCTGATGCTCAAGTACACCATCATGCGCGGTGAAGCGACGCCGTTTGTCATGGAGTTGCCGGTCTATCATGTACCACACGTTAAAAGCCTGATTATCCAGACCTGGCAGCGTCTGAAAGGCTTCGTTCTGCGTGCTGGTAAAGTGATCATCATCGTCAGCATTTTCCTGAGCGCTTTCAACAGCTTCTCGCTGAGCGGGAAAATCGTCGATAACATCAACGACTCGGCGCTGGCGTCCGTCAGCCGGGTGATCACCCCGGTCTTCAAGCCAATTGGCGTGCATGAAGATAACTGGCAGGCAACGGTTGGCCTGTTTACAGGTGCCATGGCGAAAGAAGTGGTAGTGGGTACGCTCAACACCCTCTACACCGCAGAAAATATTCAGGACGAAGAGTTCAATCCGGCAGAGTTTAACCTCGGTGAAGAGCTGTTCAGTGCGATAGATGAAACCTGGCAGAGCCTGAAAGACACCTTCAGCCTTAGCGTACTGATGAACCCCATTGAAGCCAGCAAAGGCGACGGCGAAATGGGTACCGGGGCGATGGGCGTGATGGATCAGAAATTCGGTAGCGCAGCAGCAGCTTACAGCTACCTGATTTTCGTCCTGCTGTATGTACCATGTATCTCGGTGATGGGAGCCATCGCCCGTGAATCAAGCCGTGGCTGGATGGGCTTCTCCATCCTGTGGGGGCTGAATATCGCTTACTCGCTGGCAACATTGTTCTATCAGGTCGCCAGCTACAGTCAGCACCCAACTTACAGCCTGGTGTGCATTCTGGCGGTTATCCTGTTTAACATCGTGGTTATCGGTCTGCTGCGCCGCGCGCGTAGCCGGGTGGATATCGAACTGCTGGCAACCCGCAAGTCGGTAAGCAGTTGCTGCGCAGCCAGCACCACCGGTGATTGCCATTAATGGCTTCACTTATTCAGGTGCGCGATTTGCTGGCGTTACGGGGCCGTATGGAAGCGGCCCAGATAAGCCAGACATTGAACACTCCACAGCCAATGATTAACGCCATGCTGCAACAACTGGAAAGTATGGGCAAAGCCGTGCGGATTCAGGAAGAACCTGACGGCTGCCTCTCTGGCAGTTGTAAAAGCTGCCCGGAAGGAAAAGCCTGTCTGCGCGAGTGGTGGGCGCTGCGTTAACCTTACTCCATCGCCTGTTTTGGAAAGCCCGGTATGCGTCTGCATCCGGGCTTTTTTGCGTGCGGCTTTCCATAAAAATGCAACTCTTGCAGCACGGCGTAAGTTCCTTTGAAAGCATCTCGCAGGGATGAAAACTCGCTAATGCACAGATGTGGAGTGGCGCGTAGAGTCGCGGCATTCAAACAACAGGTGAAGGAACGCCATGAGTAAAAAGCAGAGTTCCACCCCACATGATGCGCTGTTCAAACTCTTTTTACGCCAACCGGACACGGCTCGCGATTTTCTTGCGTTCCATTTACCGGCCCCCATTCACGCGCTCTGTGATATGAAAACCCTCAAGCTGGAGTCGAGCAGCTTTATTGATGACGATCTGCGTGAAAGCTATTCCGATGTGCTGTGGTCGGTGAAAACGGAACAAGGACCAGGATACATCTATTGTCTGATTGAACATCAAAGCACCTCAAACAAACTGATCGCATTTCGCATGATGCGTTACGCTATTGCCGCAATGCAAAATCACCTTGATGCTGGATACAAAACGTTGCCGATGGTGGTGCTATTGTTGTTTTACCACGGTATTGAAAGCCCCTATCCCTATTCGCTGTGTTGGCTGGATTGTTTCGCCGATCCCAAACTGGCAAGGCAGCTTTATGCCTCCGCATTTCCGCTGATTGATGTCACCGTCATGCCTGATGATGAAATCATGCAGCACCGACGTATGGCGCTGCTGGAGTTAATTCAAAAACATATTCGTCAACGCGACCTGATGGGGCTGGTAGAGCAAATGGCCTGCTTATTAAGTAGTGGATACGCTAATGACAGACAAATCAAAGGGCTGTTTAATTACATACTGCAAACCGGCGACGCGGTACGTTTTAACGATTTTATCGACGGCGTTGCCGAACGTTCACCGAAACACAAGGAGAGTTTAATGACAATTGCGGAAAGATTGCGGCAGGAGGGGGAACAATCCAAAGCCCTGCATATAGCCAAAATAATGCTTGAATCCGGAGTCCCTCTTACAGACATCATGCGCTTTACCGGGGTGTCAGAAGAAGAGTTGGCTGCGGCGAGCCAGTAAATTTCTGTCTCGCCATTTCAAAAGTTGCCTACACCCTCTGCTTCAACGCCACCAGCAGGTGACAAAACTCGACCGGATGCGAAATAAACGGCGCATGGGCCGCTTTGGCGAAGATATATGATTCGCTGTGAGGCCAAAGTTTATCCAGCATCGGCACCACTTTGCGCGGCACCAGACCGTCGAGATAGCCATACAATCGCAAAAACGGCATGGGCACGTTTTGCAGCGGCTGACGGAGATCGACCGTTTTCAGGATTTCCAGCCCGCCATTAAGCACGTCAACCTCCGGCATCGGTAACGCCAGAACGGTTTTCTTCAACGCCCGCGCATCCTGGCGCGCCGTTTCAGTGCCCATGGTTTGTAACGCCAGGAACCGCTCCACTGTACGCTGAAAATCATCACTGAGTTGCTGCTGAAATCCCGCCAGCACGTCCGGTTTTATCCCCGGCCACTCGTCACGAGCACTAAAACAAGGTGACGACGCCACGGTGACCAGCGCCTGAACACGCTCGGGATGGGTTAACGCAATCTGGCTTGCCACCAGCCCGCCCAGACTCCAGCCTAACCAAATGGCTTTATCAGGTGCCTGTTGCAGCACGGCTTCGGCCATATCAGCAAGTGACAGCGCACCAAATCCCCGGCTACGCCCGAAGCCGGGCAGGTCAACAAGGTGCAGCGTAAAATGCGAGCTAAGTTCCTCGTCAATGCAACGCCACACTTCGGCATTCAGTCCCCATCCGTGCAGCAGCACAAGATGAACATTCCCCTGACCTTTGGTCTGCCACCAGATGTTATTCATCCGCTATTGTTCTCTTTTGACTTACAAGGATGAACATATGCTAACAGTACCGGGATTATGCTGGCTATGCCGAATGCCACTGGCGTTAGGTCATTGGGGGATTTGTTCGGTCTGTTCACGCGCCACCCGCACAGATAAAACGTTATGCCCACAATGTGGATTACCCGCCACACACTCCCATCTTCCCTGCGGTCGCTGCCTGCAAAAACCGCCGCCCTGGCAAAGACTGGTCACAGTTGCCGACTATGCGCCGCCGTTAAGTCTGCTCATCCACCAGCTTAAATTTTCCCGGCGCAGTGAAATCGCCAGCGCCCTGTCACGTCTGTTACTATTGGAAGTCTTGCACGCTCGTCGCACCACCGGGTTGCAATTGCCGGATCGCATCATCAGCGTTCCGTTATGGCAGCGGCGTCACTGGCGTCGGGGATTTAATCAGAGCGATTTGCTGTGTCAGCCGTTATCACGCTGGTTGCACTGCCAATGGGATAGCGAAGCCGTCACACGTACACGGGCCACTGCGACCCAGCATTTTCTCAGTGCCCGGCTGCGCAAGCGCAACCTGAAAAATGCCTTTCGTCTTGAATTGCCCGTGCAAGGTCGCCATATGGTGATTGTGGATGATGTCGTTACCACCGGAAGTACCGTCGCAGAGATTGCGCAGTTGCTTTTACGCAATGGTGCGGCGACTGTCCAGGTCTGGTGCCTTTGTCGAACCTTGTAGAGCCTCGATGATGGGCGTATTATAACCAACTAAAATAGTCAACTATTAGGCCATTACTATGATCCGTATTTCCGATGCTGCACAAGCGCACTTTGCCAAACTGCTGGCAAATCAGGAAGAAGGGACACAAATCCGCGTATTTGTGATTAACCCTGGCACGCCTAACGCTGAATGTGGTGTTTCTTATTGTCCGCCGGATGCCGTGGAAGCCACCGACACTGCCCTGAAATTTGACCTGCTGACCGCGTATGTTGATGAGTTAAGCGCACCATACCTGGAAGATGCAGAGATCGACTTTGTTACCGACCAGTTGGGTTCTCAGTTAACGCTGAAAGCCCCGAACGCCAAAATGCGTAAAGTGGCAGACGATGCACCGCTGATGGAGCGCGTGGAGTATATGCTGCAGTCGCAGATCAACCCACAGCTTGCTGGTCACGGTGGTCGCGTTTCGCTGATGGAAATCACAGAAGACGGTTACGCCATTCTGCAATTTGGCGGCGGCTGTAACGGTTGTTCCATGGTCGATGTGACGCTGAAAGAAGGGATCGAGAAGCAGCTGCTGAACGAATTCCCGGAGCTGAAAGGTGTGCGCGATCTCACCGAACACCAGCGCGGCGAACACTCCTACTACTAAGTTATCCCCTCTTTTGTAGATTGCCCGATGCGACGCTAAAGCGTCATTTCGGGCCTACGTTGAACATGTGCCAGACGTTGGCACAGCATTGCTTTGGCAAATCCCTCCCTTCGTTTCCCCGCGATAATATGACCAACCTCTCATAATTTAAATTTACCCCGCTCTGGTGATTCTCAAACGCCAGATGTTACCCGTATCATTCACATGGGTACCAAACATACTCCTGACATCTGACTACAATAATTAGTTTTAGTGGGTATCAGTCGTGGTGCCGCAATATCTCTGTTCCCGATTGGGATAATTAGAGTTTGTCGTCAGAAAATTGACGTTACCCATAACAAATGAAAGGCCAGGTAAATCATGCCATTAGTCATTGTTGCTATCGGTGTAATCTTGTTGTTGCTCCTGATGATCCGCTTCAAAATGAACGGCTTCATCGCTCTCGTCCTCGTGGCGCTTGCTGTTGGATTAATGCAAGGAATGCCGCTGGATAAAGTTATTGGCTCCATCAAAGCCGGTGTCGGCGGGACGCTCGGTAGCCTTGCCCTGATCATGGGTTTTGGCGCAATGCTGGGCAAAATGCTGGCAGACTGCGGTGGCGCACAACGTATCGCCACCACGCTGATTGCCAAATTTGGTAAAAAGCACATCCAGTGGGCGGTGGTGTTAACCGGTTTTACCGTTGGTTTTGCCCTGTTCTATGAAGTGGGCTTCGTGCTGATGCTGCCTCTGGTGTTTACCATCGCGGCTTCCGCGAATATTCCACTGCTGTATGTTGGTGTACCAATGGCGGCTGCACTGTCTGTGACCCACGGCTTCCTGCCACCGCATCCGGGCCCGACTGCGATTGCCACCATTTTCAATGCCGATATGGGTAAAACCCTGCTGTACGGTACTATTCTGGCAATCCCGACCGTGATTCTCGCCGGTCCGGTTTACGCTCGCGTGTTGAAAGGTATCGATAAGCCAATCCCGGAAGGTCTCTACAGCGCGAAAACCTTCAGCGAAGAAGAGATGCCGAGCTTTGGCGTCAGCGTCTGGACTTCTCTGGTGCCGGTTGTGCTGATGGCGATGCGTGCGATTGCCGAAATGATCCTGCCGAAAGGTCACGCTTTCCTGCCGGTAGCGGAGTTCCTCGGTGACCCGGTAATGGCAACGCTGATTGCCGTGCTGATTGCGATGTTCACCTTTGGTCTGAACCGTGGTCGTTCAATGGATCAGATTAACGACACGCTGGTTTCTTCCATCAAAATCATTGCGATGATGCTGTTGATCATCGGTGGTGGCGGTGCGTTCAAGCAGGTGCTGGTAGACAGCGGCGTGGACAAATACATTGCTTCCATGATGCACGAAACCAACATTTCTCCGCTGCTGATGGCCTGGTCGATTGCTGCCGTACTGCGTATCGCGCTGGGTTCCGCAACCGTTGCGGCAATCACTGCGGGTGGTATCGCGGCACCGCTGATTGCAACGACGGGTGTTAGCCCAGAGCTGATGGTTATTGCGGTGGGTTCCGGTAGTGTGATTTTCTCTCATGTGAACGATCCGGGCTTCTGGCTGTTCAAAGAGTACTTTAACCTGACTATCGGCGAGACCATCAAATCCTGGTCGATGCTGGAAACCATTATCTCGGTGTGCGGTCTGGTAGGCTGTCTGCTGCTGAATATGGTGATTTGATAACACTGACTGCCGGATGCATCGCATCCGGCATCAACCGCACTCTACTTCTTCTTCGCTGCAGCTCTGCGCCGTCTGTCCAAATCCTTCAGCAACTTGTTCACGCCATCATCGGCAAACATCGTCTCAAGCGTTGCGGAAAGCTTGCGTCGCCAGTTTTTATACTGGTAACTGGTGCCAGGAATATTCACCGGTTCGGCCATATCCAGCCAGTCTTCCGGCTGTAGTCCTAACAGAGCACTGTTACTGTCGGCAATGTAGCGCTGCAAACCACGGTTCAGCGTCGGCGTCATCGACATCAACGATGCCTTATGCCCGGCACGTTTTGGCAGACAACCATATTTATGCAGTGCATCCAGCAGCCCTTGCTTCGCCAGTTCGCGATCCTGATACAGACCGCGCAGTACCACTTCATCCGGATACAGCCCCAGGGTTTTGCCCAGCGTTAGATCCCCGCTCTCCCAGTAACCGCGTAGCGTAGGCAGGTCATGTGTCGCCGCAACCGCCATCGACTGCTCCGGATACGCTTTCGGTGCACGGAACGTCTTCTCGTGGTCGTTTTCGAAATAGAGCACTTTGTAGGAGTACACACCGCTGCTGCGCAGCTTACCGACAATCTCTACCGGTACGGTACCGAGATCTTCACCAATCACCATACAGCGATGACGTTTACTTTCGAGTGCCAGAATCGAGAGCAGATCATCCACCGGATAGTGAACATACGCGCCCTGATCTGCCGTCTCGCCATACGGTATCCACCACAAACGCAGCATCGACATCACATGGTCAATTCGTAATGCGCCGCAGTTTTGCATATTGGCACGCAACAGCTCGATAAACGGTTCATAGGCACGCGCGGTGATGATATGCGGGTCCATTGGCGGTAATCCCCAGTTCTGCCCCAACGGGCCGAGGATATCCGGCGGCGCGCCAACCGACGCTTTCAGGCAATATAGTTCACGGTCACACCAGGTTTCCGCCCCACCTTCCGCTACGCCAACCGCCAGATCACGATACAAGCCAATCGGCATTTCATAGCCCTGGCTTATCTCCCAGCAGGCGGCAAACTGGCTGTAAGCCAGCCACTGCAACCAGAGATAAAAATCGACGTCATTACGATGTTCTTCGCAGAACTGACGCACTTCTGGTGAATCCACGTTCTGATACATCTCTGGCCATGCAGGCCAGCCCCAGCGCATTTCGTCCTCTTTCACTTGCTGGGCATGTAGCGCATCAAAGGCTGCCTGCCAGAACAGGCTGTCGCCCTGCTCTGCAACAAACTGGCGAAACGCGGTCATCTGCTCATCATCACGTTGCGCGAAACCTTTCCACGCCATTCGTAATGCTGTCATTTTTAGGGCGGTAACCGTGGAGTAATCGACCCAGTCGGCATCGCGCGCCTGTTGCAGCGTCTGTTGCGTGGTCGGCAACTGCCACCAGGCCTGAGCCTCTTCGCTAAGATGGAAATCTTCAACGGCGTTAACGTCGATATAAATCACATTCAGCCAACGGCGAGAAGACGGGCTGTATGGGCTGGCACTCTCCGGATTTGCCGGATAGAGCGCATGAATCGGGTTCAGGCCGATGAACGACCCGCCACGTTTTGCCACATCCACCAGCATCGCTTTGAGATCGCCAAAATCCCCAATACCCCAGTTTTTTTCCGATCGCAGCGTATAAAGCTGAACGCAGGCACCCCACAGCTTTTGTTTATTCAGCAACGCCTGCGGTTCGTAACAGCGTTTCGGGGCGACAATCACCCGGCAATGCGCGCGCTGGTCGTCCTGGGTGAGTGTCAGCGTGTGATAACCTTCCGGCAGCTTCGTCGGTAGATTGAACGCTTTGCCCCCCGTTACATGGCCTTTGTACTGTGTTCCTTCTTCGGTGGTCAGCAGCCAGCTATATTCGCCGCTGCCCTCCACCACCATCGGCATTTTTTTGCCGCTGGTATAAACCATGACATTCGGGACTGGCGTTACCGCCACTTTCGTGGCGGTACGTTGATGCATCGCGTCAAGCAAACGCCGTTTGGTTTCGGCGCTAATCGACTGCGGTTTACCGTGGGCATTGATGTAATTGGGGCTAATCCCCGCCGCCAGCGCGGCATTATCCAGACGTTTGCTTTCCATCGAGCTTCCTTAGCGTTTTGCCTGCCAGATACGAGCCTGATAATCGCGAATAGAGCGATCCGAGCTAAACATACCGCAGCGGGCGGTATTGAGGATCGCCGCGCGAGTCCAGGCCTCCTGGTCGCGGTACAGCACATCCACCTGCTTTTGTGCCTCAACATAGGCTGCGAAATCCGCCATCACCAGATACGGATCGCCGCCTTGTTTGCCGATACTGTGCAGCATCTGGTCGAAGGCATGCTTATCGCCGTCGCTGTATTTACCGCTTTCCAGCTCTTTCAATACTGCGTCCAGCACCTTATCTTTCTTCCGCCATTTCACCGGGTCGTAGCCTTTGGCCAGAATAGCCTTCACTTGTTCCACGGTATGACCAAAAATAAAGATATTTTCTTCACCGACTTTCTCGGCGATTTCAACGTTCGCACCATCCAGCGTACCGACAGTAAGCGCACCATTGAGCGCCAGTTTCATATTGCCGGTACCGGAAGCTTCTTTACCTGCAGTCGAAATTTGTTCGGAGATATCCGCCGCCGGGATCAGTTTTTCCGCCGCCGAAACGCAATAATCCGGCAGGAACACCACCTTCAACTTATCGCCAACCAGTGGATCGTTGTTGATCACGTCAGCCACTTTGTTGATCGCAAAGATAATATTCTTCGCCAGGTAGTAGCCCGGTGCCGCTTTCGCGCCGAAGAGGAAGACGCGCGGTACGCGATCAGCCTGCGGGTTTTCACGAATTTCTTTGTACAACGCCAGAATATGCAGCAGATTCAGGTGCTGGCGTTTGTACTCATGCAGACGTTTGATCTGAATATCGAAAATCGCCTGTGGATTGATCTCAATACCGGTACGAACTTTCACAAACTCCGCCAGACGGACTTTATTCGCCTGCTTGATCTCGCGATATTGCTGACGGAATTTCGCATCATCAGCGAATTTTTCCAGATTGATCAGCTGATCGAGATCGTTAGCCCACTCTTTTTGCAGTGATTTATCCAACAGAGCCGCCAGTGCAGGGTTGCACTGTTTGATCCAGCGACGTGGGGTAATACCGTTGGTGACGTTATGGAATTTGTTCGGCCATAGCTGGTGATATTCCGGGAACAGATCTTTCACCACCAGATCCGAGTGCAGCGCCGCAACACCGTTCACCGCGAAACCGCCAACCACACACAGGTTCGCCATATGCACTTGTTTATCGTGCACCACCGCCAGTTTGGCCCACACTTTTTCATCGCCCGGCCAGGTTTTCTCCACCAGCGTTTTAAAGCGAGTATTAATTTCGTTAATAATCTGCATATGGCGCGGCAGTAAGCCTTTCACCAGTTTCACATCCCAGCGTTCCAGCGCTTCTGGCATCAGGGTATGGTTGGTGTAAGCGAAAGTTTTGCTGGTAATGGCCCAGGCGTCATCCCAGCTCATCTGGTGCTCATCGATCAGCACGCGCAGCAGTTCTGGAATCGCGATAGTTGGGTGGGTATCGTTCAGCTGAATAACTTCGTAATCCGCCAGTTCGTGCAGTTTACGCCCCGCCAGATGATGGCGACGCAAAATATCCGCTACCGAACAGGCACACTGGAAGTACTGCTGCATCAAGCGCAGCTTTTTACCGGCAGTATGGTTGTCGTTTGGATAGAGAACTTTGGTCAGTTTTTCCGCATTGATGCCCTGCTGTTCGGCACGCAGGAAATCACCGTCGTTAAATTTAGTCAGATCAAACGGATGCGCGTGCGTCGCCTGCCACAGACGCAGCGGCTGCGCCACGCCATTACGATAGCCGACAACGGGGAGATCCCACGCTTGACCGGTAATGGTAAACTCCGGCTCCCAGCGTCCGTCTTTCGTCACTTTACCGCCAATCCCTACCTGCACATCCAGTGCTTCGTTGTGGCGGAACCACGGGTAGTTACTGCGGTGCCAGTCATCCGGCGCTTCAACCTGTTTGCCATCGACAAAAGACTGGCGGAACAAACCATATTGATAGTTCAGACCGTAACCCGTCGCAGACTGACCGACAGTTGCCATTGAGTCGAGGAAGCACGCCGCCAGACGTCCCAGACCACCGTTACCCAGCGCCGGGTCGATCTCTTCTTCCAGCAGGTCCGTCAGATTGATGTCATAAGCCTTCAACGAATCCTGTACATCCTGATACCAGCCGAGATTCAACAGGTTGTTGCCCGTCAGGCGACCAATCAAAAACTCCATTGAGATGTAGTTAACATGTCGCTGATTCGCCACCGGCTTGGCGAATGGCTGAGCACGCAGCATTTCGGCCAGTGCTTCACTCACTGCTAGCCACCACTGGCGAGGAGTCATTTCAGCCGCAGAATTTAAGCCATAACGCTGCCACTGACGTGAAAGCGCTTCCTGAAATTGCTTATCGTTAAAAATAGGTTGTGACATAGGAGTTCCACTTTTCTTAGATTTTCAACACAACGTTATCGCTAGTTTGCCAGGCTCGATGTTGACCTTCCTCATCCTGCGGGGGATTAGGCAGGGAGGAGTTGCGGGGATGAGCAAGGAAATGTGATCTCAACCACTTAAAGCTAGTGCAAACCACAGGATTAGCAGCAAATCAATGCAATACAGCGCAGAAAATCTGTATCTAAGTGCAAAAAATGGCCGTTGCGTATTTTCAAAAAGCGGAAGGTAACTCTATAAATTAAGTAAAGGAGTGAAACAGTTTCATAAGTAAAATATCCAGTGTGCTCCATCTCATTCTTAATAGATTTATTAAGATCATCTTTTTAGATGGCACTTTCATCAGGAATGAAGAAGAAACCCTTGCTTAAATGAATCTGATGAACATAAGGGAAACCAGTATTCACGCTGGATCAGCGTCGTTTTAGGTGAGTTGTTAATAAAGATTTGGAATTGTGACACAGTGCAAATTCAGACACATAAAAAAACGTCATCGCTTGCATTAGAAAGGTTTCTGGCCGACCTTATAACCATTAATTACGAAGCGCAAAAAAAATAATATTTCCTCATTTTCCACAGTGAAGTGATTAACTATGCTGATTCCGTCAAAACTAAGTCGTCCGGTTCGACTCGACCATACCGTGGTTCGTGAGCGCCTGCTGGCTAAACTTTCCGGCGCGAACAACTTCCGGCTGGCGCTGATCACGAGTCCTGCGGGCTACGGAAAGACCACCCTCATTTCCCAGTGGGCGGCAGGCAAAAACGATATCGGCTGGTACTCGCTGGATGAAGGTGATAACCAGCAAGAGCGTTTCGCCAGCTATCTCATTGCCGCCGTGCAGCAGGCAACCAACGGTCACTGTGCGATATGTGAGACGATGGCGCAAAAACGGCAATATGCCAGCCTGACGTCACTCTTCGCCCAGCTTTTCATTGAGCTGGCGGAATGGCATAGCCCACTTTATCTGGTCATCGATGACTATCATCTGATCACTAATCCAGTGATCCACGAGTCAATGCGCTTCTTTATTCGCCATCAACCAGAAAATCTCACCCTGGTGGTGTTGTCACGCAACCTTCCGCAACTGGGCATTGCCAATCTGCGTGTTCGTGATCAACTGCTGGAAATTGGCAGTCAGCAACTGGCATTTACCCATCAGGAAGCGAAGCAGTTTTTTGATTGCCGTCTGTCATCGCCGATTGAAGCCGCAGAAAGCAGTCGGATTTGCCATGACGTTTCCGGTTGGGCGACGGCACTACAGCTAATCGCCCTCTCCGCCCGGCAGAATACCCACTCAGCCCATAAGTCGGCACGCCGCCTGGCGGGAATCAATGCCAGCCATCTTTCGGATTATCTGGTCGATGAGGTTTTGGATAACGTCGATCTCGCAACGCGCCATTTTCTGTTGAAAAGCGCCATTTTGCGCTCAATGAACGATGCACTCATCACCCGTGTGACCGGCGAAGAAAACGGGCAAATGCGCCTCGAAGAGATTGAGCGTCAGGGGCTGTTTTTACAGCGGATGGATGATACCGGCGAGTGGTTCTGCTATCACCCGCTGTTTGGCAACTTCCTGCGCCAGCGCTGCCAGTGGGAACTGGCGGCGGAGCTGCCGGAAATCCACCGTGCCGCCGCAGAAAGCTGGATGGCCCAGGGATTTCCCAGCGAAGCGATTCATCATGCGCTGGCGGCAGGCGATGCGCTGATGCTGCGCGATATTCTGCTTAATCACGCCTGGAGTTTGTTCAACCATAGCGAACTGTCGCTGCTGGAAGAGTCGCTTAAGGCCCTGCCGTGGGACAGTTTGCTGGAAAATCCGCAGTTAGTGTTATTGCAGGCGTGGCTAATGCAAAGCCAACATCGCTATGGCGAAGTTAACACCCTGCTAGCCCGTGCTGAACATGAAATCAAGGACATCAGAGAAGGCACCATGCACGCAGAATTTAACGCTCTGCGCGCCCAGGTGGCGATTAACGATGGTAATCCGGATGAAGCGGAACGGCTGGCAAAACTGGCACTGGAAGAGCTGCCGCCGGGCTGGTTCTATAGCCGCATTGTGGCAACCTCGGTGCTGGGTGAAGTGCTGCACTGCAAAGGCGAATTGACCCGCTCACTGGCGCTAATGCAGCAAACCGAACAGATGGCACGCCAGCACGACGTCTGGCACTACGCCTTATGGAGTTTAATCCAGCAAAGTGAAATTCTGTTTGCCCAAGGGTTCCTGCAAACCGCGTGGGAAACACAGGAAAAAGCGTTCCAGCTGATCAACGAGCAACATCTGGAACAGCTGCCGATGCATGAGTTTCTGGTGCGCATCCGAGCACAACTGTTATGGGCCTGGGCACGGCTGGATGAAGCCGAAGCGTCGGCGCGTAGCGGGATTGAAGTCTTGTCGTCTTATCAGCCACAGCAACAGCTTCAGTGCCTGGCAATGTTGATTCAATGCTCGCTGGCCCGTGGTGATTTAGATAACGCCCGTAGCCAGCTGAACCGTCTGGAAAACCTGCTGGGGAATGGCAAATATCACAGCGACTGGATCTCTAACGCCAACAAAGTCCGGGTGATTTACTGGCAAATGACCGGCGATAAAGCCGCCGCTGCCAACTGGTTGCGTCATACGGCTAAACCGGAGTTTGCGAACAACCACTTCCTGCAAGGTCAATGGCGCAACATTGCCCGCGCACAAATCTTGCTGGGCGAGTTTGAACCTGCGGAAATTGTTCTCGAAGAACTCAATGAAAATGCCCGCAGTCTGCGGTTGATGAGCGATCTCAACCGTAACCTGTTGCTGCTTAATCAACTGTACTGGCAGGCCGGACGTAAAAGTGACGCCCAGCGCGTGTTGCTGGACGCATTAAAACTGGCGAATCGCACCGGATTTATCAGCCATTTTGTCATCGAAGGCGAAGCGATGGCGCAACAACTGCGCCAGCTGATTCAACTCAATACGCTGCCGGAACTGGAACAGCATCGCGCACAGCGTATTCTGCGAGAAATCAATCAACATCATCGGCATAAATTCGCCCATTTCGATGAGAATTTCGTTGAACGTCTGCTGAATCATCCGGAAGTGCCAGAACTGATCCGCACCAGCCCGTTGACCCAACGTGAATGGCAGGTCCTGGGGCTGATTTACTCCGGTTACAGCAATGAGCAAATAGCGGGTGAACTGGAAGTGGCGGCAACCACCATCAAGACGCATATCCGCAATCTGTACCAAAAACTCGGCGTCGCCCACCGTCAGGCTGCCGTGCAGCACGCGCAGAAACTGCTGAAGATGATGGGTTATGGGGTGTGAGTTTAGCCGGATAATGCATTGGATCCGGTTTACATCTTTACATCATTCAATACTCACCCGCGTTACGCCATCTGTTTCTATCAAACCAAACCGCACCGGCAAGAAACGCTCCACCACCGCGATATTGGTCAGCAGATGGCATGAAGGATGGGCGACCTTAAATTCTCCCGCGCCCGCCAGCGCCATCGGCAGTACCAGTTGGTCGGCGAGATATTCCCCCACCGCCGCCGGGCTTGCCAGGTAGCGTTTCACCTCTTTCACTAACTGCGCGGCTACCACCTCGGCACTGACGCGCTTTTCACCGACGACGAAAAAGCGTTCAGTGATATTTTCACTTTCGACTTCCAGCGAGACGGTATTACCCGGCCCCTGGTCGCGCGGCAGGTTATGAATATTCTGTTCATGCAGGGAAAAACTCCCCGCCAGTGTAGCGATTTCACGCTCAGCAACATGGCGCGGCACACCAGCTAATAGAACTTCTCCACGCATCTGCACAATGTTCCCGCGCTCGCCAAGTTGCAAGGTGTTAAACGATGCCACGGGCGAGACTTCCGTTGCCACCACGCCGCCTCCGGCAGGATAAAAACCGTGACGTAACAGCGTGGTTTGCTGATGAATTCCTATTTTCGCCAGCAGCGGCTCCAGCACCCGGCGGATAAAATCCGCAGGCGGGGCCGACGGGTTATCGGTGCCTCCGCTCACTTCAACACGCGAAGGTCCATCGGCAAACCACAGCGCGGGCAGCACCGTTTGCAGCACCAGCGTACAGCTTCCGGCACTACCGATAGCAAAGCGGTACTCGCCGCCGCGCACGGTGCCAGGCCGGAAGACCAGACGCTGCGACCCCAGCTCCGCGCCTTCCACCGTTGCCCTACAAATTTCCGCAGCCGCTTTTACCGCGGTCAGATGCTGGCGCAACAGCCCCGGTTTCGCCCGCCCGGCACGAATGCTGGTGATGGTAAATGGCTGGCCGGTTATCATCGACAGGCTCAGCGCCGAGCGCAGGATCTGCCCGCCACCTTCGCCCTGTGCGCCATCCAGCGCAATCATCCTTTTCATCATTTATCCTTTTACGCACACCACCTGACGCAGGGTATAGATAACTTCCACCAGATCGCTTTGTGCCGCCATCACCGCATCAATATCTTTATACGCCATCGGGATTTCGTCGATCACTTCGGCATCTTTACGGCATTCCACATGCGCGGTGGCACGAATTTGATCTTCCACGCTGAACAGTTTTTTCGCTTTAGTACGGCTCATTACCCGCCCGGCACCGTGGCTGCACGAACAGAACGACTCTTCATTTCCCAGCCCACGGACGATAAAGCTTTTTGCTCCCATCGAACCGGGAATAATTCCATATTGACCAGCACGCGCAGACACCGCGCCTTTACGCGTCACGTAGATCTCTTCACCAAAGTGCTGTTCTTTTTGCACATAGTTGTGGTGACAGTTGATCTCTTCCATCGCCAGCGTTTGTGGCTGTCTGACCGTTTTCTGCGTAATGCTCTGCAACGCCGTTACCACGTTTTCCATCATCGCATCGCGGTTAAGGCTGGCGAAAAGCTGCGCCCAGGCCACGGCTCTTAGGTAATCATCAAAGTATTCCGTACCTTCCATAAAGTACGCCAGGTCGCGCGATGGCAACGTTTCAAGCTGGTCCTGCATCTCTTTTTGTGCCAAATCGATAAAGTAAGTCCCGATGGCGTTACCAATTCCGCGTGAACCGGAGTGCAGCATAATCCACACCTGGTCTGACTCATCAAGGCAGATTTCAATAAAGTGGTTACCCGTTCCCAGCGTTCCCAGGTGTTTATAGTTGTTAGTGTTAAGGAAACGCGGATATTTTTGCGTTAACCACTGATAACCGGCTTCAAGCTCAGCCCATTTCGCATCGACGTTAACAGGCGGGTTTTCCCATGCGCCTTTATCACGTTTACAACGGCCAGTGGTACGCCCGTGCGGCACGGCCATTTCAATCGCCTGACGCAGCTCTGCCAGGTTTTCAGGCAGGTCTTCCGCCGTTAACGCGGTACGCAGCGCGTTCATTCCACAGCCAATATCCACGCCCACCGCCGCCGGAATAATCGCCCCTTTGGTCGGGATCACGCTACCAATGGTGGAACCTTTACCCAGGTGTACATCAGGCATTACCGCAATATGTTTGAAAATAAACGGCATCTTCGCCGTATTAATAAGTTGCTGACGCGCATCGGCTTCTACCGGCACGCCTTTGGTCCACATTTTTACCGGGGCATTTTCAGTGGTCAGTAATTCGTAATTCATTTTGTTTTTCTCTTTTCGTTGTTTGCTGTCGTGATAATTGCAACCGTTGTGCCAGAAAATTAAATAAGCAGATTAATTTTTTAATTCATTGTTTTTAAATAGGTTAAATCTTTACGTCCGTAAACGGAGATTTTCCACAAAACCAATTCACCGATAATGAAATATCGTCTTTTATAAGGATATCTAAGATGCGTAAAACAGTGGCTTTTGGCTTTGTCGGTACCGTGCTGGATTATGCCGGACGCGGCAGTCAGCGCTGGTCGAAATGGCGTCCGACGCTTTGTTTATGCCAGCAAGAATCGTTAGTCATCGATCGGCTGGAATTGTTGCACGACACCCGCTCGCGCTCGCTATTCGAAACGCTTAAACGCGATATCGCCAGCGTTTCGCCAGAAACAGAAGTCGTGGGCGTTGAGATTGAACTGCATAACCCGTGGGATTTCGAAGAGGTTTACGCCTGCCTGCATGATTTCGCCCGTGGTTACGAGTTTCAGCCAGAAAAAGAAGACTATTTAATTCACATCACCACCGGCACCCACGTCGCGCAGATTTGCTGGTTTCTGCTGGCGGAAGCGCGTTACCTGCCCGCCCGGCTGATACAATCTTCACCTCCGCGCAAAAAAGAACAGCCGCGCGGCGCAGGTGAAGTGACGATTATCGATCTCGATTTAAGCCGTTATAACGCCATCGCCAGCCGCTTTGCCGAGGAACGCCAGCAAACGCTTGATTTTCTTAAGTCCGGCATTGCCACGCGTAACCCCCACTTCAACCGCATGATTGAGCAGATCGAAAAAGTGGCGATCAAATCCCGCGCGCCGATTCTGCTTAACGGTCCAACCGGCGCGGGCAAGTCATTTCTGGCGCGACGCATCTTCGAGTTAAAACAGGCGCGGCATCAGTTTAGCGGCGCGTTTGTGGAAGTGAACTGCGCCACCCTGCGCGGCGATACCGCCATGTCGACGCTGTTTGGTCATGTAAAAGGCGCGTTTACCGGGGCGCGGGAATCTCGTGAAGGTTTATTACGCAGCGCCAACGGCGGAATGTTGTTTCTTGATGAGATTGGCGAACTGGGCGCAGACGAACAAGCAATGCTGCTAAAAGCCATTGAAGAGAAAACCTTTTACCCGTTTGGCAGCGATCGCCAGGTGAGCAGTGATTTTCAGCTTATCGCCGGAACGGTGCGCGATTTGCGCCAGCTGGTTGCCGAAGGCAAATTTCGCGAAGATCTGTACGCGCGGATCAATCTCTGGACCTTCACCCTGCCGGGTCTACGCCAGCGCCAGGAAGATATTGAACCGAACCTTGATTATGAAGTGGAGCGCCACGCCACACTCACTGGCGACAGCGTGCGTTTTAACACCGAAGCGCGGCGCGCCTGGTTGGCTTTTGCGACCTCTCCCCAGGCAACATGGCGCGGTAACTTTCGCGAACTTTCTGCCAGCGTCACGCGGATGGCCACCTTTGCCACTAGCGGACGCATCACTCTG
This sequence comes from Escherichia sp. WS33, assembly GCF_046486385.1. NCBI lineage: Bacteria > Pseudomonadati > Pseudomonadota > Gammaproteobacteria > Enterobacterales > Enterobacteriaceae > Escherichia > Escherichia sp. WS33. The sequence continues at coordinate 89,298 of NZ_JBJQLJ010000006.1, forward strand.
GACGTGGTTGAAGATGAGATAAACCGTCTGCGCTATAACTGGCAGGAGAGCCGCCCCTCCGCGCTTACGGCGTTGCTGGGCGCAGAGGCAGAAAACATCGACCTTTTTGACAGGCTGCAACTGGAACACGTGATAGCTCTCTGTCGCCAGGCAAAGTCGCTTTCCGCTGCCGGACGCCTGCTTTTTGATGTTTCGCGCCAGGGCAAAGCCAGCGTCAATGACGCGGATCGGCTACGCAAATACCTGGCGCGTTTTGGTCTGACGTGGGAAGCCGTGCAGGATCAGCACAGCTCCAGTTGAATATGATGGTCCGTCAGCACCTGCATTACGCTTACTGGCGGCGGGGCGTCGGTGTAGACGGCATCTACCATGCTGATGCTGCCCATATTGACCATCGCGTTACGGCCAAATTTCGAGTGATCGACAACCAGCATAACGTGGCGCGAGTTCTCAATAATGGCGCGCTTGGTGCGAACTTCGTGGTAATCGAACTCCAGCAGCGAGCCGTCGCTATCGATGCCGCTTATCCCCAGAATGCCGAAATCAAGGCGGAACTGGGAGATAAAATCGAGCGTCGCTTCGCCAATGATCCCGCCATCGCGGCTGCGTAATTCGCCACCGGCGAGAATAATGCGGAAATCTTCTTTTACCATCAACGTGTTAGCAACATTGAGATTGTTGGTGACAATACGCAAATTGCTGTGATTAAGCAGCGCGTGCGCCACCGCTTCCGGCGTGGTGCCGATATCGATAAACAGTGTCGAGCCGTTGGGGATTTGCTCCGCCACTTTGCGGGCAATCCTCTCTTTTTCTTCGGTCTGGGTGGCTTTGCGATCGTGCCACGGCGTGTTAACCGAACTGGAAGGCAGCGCCGCACCGCCATGGTGACGCAGGATCAGGTTTTGCTCCGCCAGCTCATTGAGGTCGCGGCGAATAGTCTGCGGGCTGACGGAGAAATGCTCTACCAGCTCTTCAGTACTGACATAACCCTGCTGTTTAACCAGTTCGATAATACCGTTGTGACGTTGTGTTTGTTTCATTTATAAATCCCTGGAATTATTTTCGTTTTCGCGCATTGAGCGAATCAACAAAAGCCATCGCTAAACCCACGGCTAACCCGGCGATGTGTGCTCCGTTCGCCATCGACATCCCAAACAAATCAAACCATCCGGCGACAATCCAGATCAGCGCAAAGATAATTAACCCACGTTGCAGGTAAATGCCACTTTGCGGATCGCGTTCACCACGTAGCCAGACGTAGCCCATCAGCGCATACACCACGCCAGAAAGCCCGCCAAACCACGGCCCGCTGAATTTTTGCTGCACATAGCCGCTTAACAGGGCGCTAATGAGAGTAATAACAATTAGCTTACCGCTACCGAGGCGTTTTTCCACCGCACCGCCGAGATACCACCACCAGAGCAGGTTAAAGAGGATATGCATCAGCGAGAAGTGCATTAACGCGTGGGTGAAGTAACGCCAGAACTCAAATTTCAGTGTTGGATCGAATGGCCAGGCCAGCCATAACATCACTTCCTGATCGCCGAGAATTTGCATGGCGATAAACACCACCACGCAGGCGATCATCACCACCCAGGTTACCGGACCTGCGCGTTCACGCAAGGCGGCAAAGAAAGGATAACGGCGATAATGCAGGCCACTGCCGGTATGGCCTGCCTGCCAGCTGGCCGCCAGATAACGCGGATCTGCCGGGTTTTCGAGAAAACGCGCCAGCTCCGCCCGTACGCGCTCGGCCTGGGACTCATCCGCCAGCCAGACATCGCTTTGGTTATGTTGTTGAATCGTGAGGATAACACCCTGCGTCGCCATGTAATCAACAAACGCCTGCGCCACGCGGGGGTTAGCAAAAGAGGTAATCATCAACATCGTTGCTGTCGCTTATTCCACACAAAAGGGGACAGTATAAAGCGTTACGCGCCGTACGCCACCTCTGCGGGAAACTGACGTTGCCAGGCTTCAAAGCCGCCGTCAATGCTATAGACCACATCGTAGCCCTGTTGCAGCAGATACTGCGCCGCGCCTTTGCTGCTATTGCCGTGATAACACATCACCATCACCGGAGTGTCAAAGTCGTTATCACGCATAAACGCGCCCAGCGTGTCGTTGGTTAAATGGAAAGCCTGCACCGCATGCCCCATAGCGAAACTCTGTGGATCGCGAATATCGACCAGCACCGCCTCTTTTTCCTGCAACTTCTGGTGCGCGTCGGCAACGTTAATACATTCGAACTGATCCATGCGTCTCTCTTTCTTTACAAACAAGTGGGCAAATTTACCGCACAGTTTACGTCGAAGCGGCAGATAAACGCCATAATGTTATACATATCACTCTAAAATGTTTTTTCAATGTTACCTAAAGCGCGATTCTTTGCTAATATGTTCGATAACGAACATTTATGAGCTTTAACGAAAGTGAATGAGGGCAGCATGGAAACCAAAGATCTGATTGTGATAGGTGGCGGCATCAATGGTGCTGGTATCGCGGCAGACGCCGCTGGACGCGGTTTATCCGTGCTGATGCTGGAGGCGCAGGATCTCGCTTGCGCGACCTCTTCCGCCAGTTCAAAACTCATTCACGGTGGCCTGCGCTACCTTGAGCACTATGAATTCCGCCTGGTCAGCGAGGCGCTGGCTGAACGTGAAGTGCTGCTGAAAATGGCTCCGCATATCGCCTTCCCGATGCGTTTTCGCCTGCCACATCGTCCGCATCTGCGCCCGGCGTGGATGATTCGGATTGGTCTGTTTATGTACGATCATCTGGGTAAACGCACCAGCCTGCCGGGATCAACCGGTTTGCGTTTTGGCGCAAACTCAGTGTTAAAACCGGAAATTAAGCGCGGATTCGAATATTCTGACTGTTGGGTAGACGACGCCCGTCTGGTACTCGCCAACGCCCAGATGGTGGTGCGTAAAGGCGGCGAAGTGCTTACTCGGACTCGCGCCACCTCTGCTCGCCGCGAAAACGGCCTGTGGATTGTGGAAGCGGAAGATATCGATACCGGCAAAAAATATATCTGGCAAGCGCGCGGCCTGGTTAACGCCACCGGCCCGTGGGTGAAACAGTTCTTCGACGACGGGATGCATCTGCCTTCGCCTTATGGCATTCGCCTGATCAAAGGCAGCCATATTGTGGTGCCGCGCGTGCATACCCAAAAGCAGGCCTACATTCTGCAAAACGAAGATAAACGCATTGTGTTCGTGATCCCGTGGATGGACGAGTTTTCCATCATCGGCACCACCGATGTGGAATACAAAGGCGATCCAAAAGCGGTGAAGATTGAAGAGAGTGAAATCAACTACCTGCTGAAAGTGTATAACGCGCACTTTAAAAAGCAGCTAAGCCGTGACGATATCGTCTGGACCTACTCCGGTGTGCGTCCGCTGTGTGATGATGAGTCCGACTCGCCGCAAGCCATTACCCGTGATTACACCCTTGATATCCATGATGAAAACGGCAAAGCACCGCTGCTGTCGGTATTCGGCGGTAAGCTGACCACCTACCGCAAACTGGCGGAACATGCGCTGGAAAAACTGACGCCGTATTATCAGGGCATTGGCCCGGCGTGGACGAAAGAGAGCGTGCTGCCGGGTGGTGCCATTGAAGGCGACCGCGACGATTACGCCGCTCGCCTGCGCCGCCGTTACCCGTTCCTGACTGAATCGCTGGCGCGTCATTACGCACGCACTTACGGCAGCAACAGCGAGCTGCTGCTCGGCAATGCGGGGGCGATAAGCGACCTCGGGGAGGATTTCGGTCATGAGTTCTACGAAGCGGAACTGAAATACCTGGTGGATCACGAATGGGTCCGCCGCACCGACGATGCCCTTTGGCGTCGCACAAAACAAGGCATGTGGCTGAATGCGGATCAACAATCTCGTGTGAGTCAGTGGCTGGTGGAATATACGCAGCAGAAGTTGTCGCTGGCGTCGTAAGGATGATGCCCGGTTGAAGTGCAACCGGGCTATTTGGATTCCTTAGACTATTCATTGTAAATAATTGAATAACGGCCCCTGAGCTAAAATCGCCAAACTTAAGCACGTTACCCAATTGCCCCACTTCTTCCTCTGGTTTCTATTTTTTCTGCACCAATGGCAATAATATCCCAATGCAAAACCAAGCTGTGCACTAATCGGGCCGACAAAATCAGTCCAAGGCTGCGGCCAAAAAGGGGAAAAATTCAGGGGAGGCCAGACAAACGTCAGAAAGAAATTTCGGATATTTTCCAGCAACGCTGATTTCTCTGGAGAAATATAAAGAATGAAATTCGAGAGAATTAACCAGAAATAGACCGGCGAAAAGACCAGCCAGCAATGCAGTCTGTTTTTTAATTCAGGAGGCGTTCTGCGGGAGAATTGCCAACCGATGCCAGCCATTACACTGAAAAAAAGTGCATATTCAACCATTAACTCAAGTTGTAATTCCTGAAGAGAAATACGCACAACCAGGAGCGGAAAGGAGAATATTATTTCTGCCAGAAAAGTTAACGTGAATATAAGTACGGCTAAGACAATAACCGTCGGCCATACCAATAATGGCACGATAACAAAACCGAGAATTACAGGGGGAATATAAAGCCGGAATTTAATCATTTTTATTTTCCTGGTGATTCGGATGATGCGTCATACATCGCGCATAAACACTCATCAATTATCCAGTCATCTTCCCAGACCTGATATTCTGTCATTGGTTCGGGCTGTTTTAGCGGGTTCTCAATCGCTTGCCGCGCTCTTTCTTTCAGTAAAGGATGATTATTTCTAGCCCAGGCATTGATTTGGGTGGTAATGACGTTATCGATATCGTCCTGGTTATCTCTGATATAATCCTCACAATATCTGTTCAATAAACAGGCAAGAGAAACGGTCGACCAAAAGCCGGGAACTGAATTAATGGCATCCAGCAATGGCGCAAGAGCGATATCGGCACGGAAAAACATTTCCAGCATATACTGTAATTCGACAGCTTCATCGCCGGATACCCAATCAGTCATATACTGGCAGGCAAATCGTTGCAAAATTTTCCATTCATCCTCACGCCAATTTTCTTTACTGGCAAGGTTTATACGCCGTAGAGAAAATACTTCGTGAATATTGTCAAACTGCCCCTGTGCAACAAATTCCAGTAAACGCGGCAGAAAATAGCGGACCTCATCGCTATTTTGCGGATCAGGCCCTGGGCTACTATTCCATGCATTGATTAAGGAATACGAGATCGCTCGTAACGATGTACTCCGTAATACCTTTTGTTCCTGCTGACTCAGGCAATATTCACAACAAACCACAAATTTCTGCGGCACCGGATAACGACGAAAAATATGATAAATCTGCTCAATTAATGCCTGCATGGCGGGGCTGGGTTGCATAATTACCCCCTCGCCCGCTGATCGCGTGTAAACGGTTGATAGACAAAACGAGCATTCGCCGCGTTCAGGCGAATAAGGGCGCTACGCGAAAGGGAAAAGCTGGGGCGAATGCAACTATTGCAGTCTCGACAGCTTTCCTCTGCGCAATTTTCCACTGAGTAATGACGCGTGTAGAGTTTCAGTTCGGCCTGCTTATCGCGAAATCCGCGTAAACTGTTATTGTTATGAAATTTCCAGGCATCTTTTAAGACCTGAAAGATATAGACATCCTCAATCCAGGAGTCACATTTTTTAAGCGGGCGCTTTGCTATTATCACCCGCTCATCCGGATTTAGCATCGCCGTAAATTGTACGGTGACGTCATTTGTCGTGTTCAGGTCACATTGAACATCTGGTACATCACTGATATAGGGGTCAAATCCAAAATCAGCACCACAGGCACAAAGACGGCTAATGGTGGCGGTATCGAGGGAAAATCCCGGCCATACCTTGCTGGAGGTTAAGCCAATATTTAATGTGACATTATATCGAAGCAATCCCTCAAGACCGTCAGCACCGACGAACTTTTCCCCTTCATCCAGGGCCTGGTTAATGAGTTGCTGAACAATGCCTTCATCCCAGTATGCCGATTTGCAGTTGGCAATCGTAATATCCACGCCAGTGAATGGATCAGTACCGACAAGGCTTGCAAATAATGTATTAACTAATTCCATTTTTATTATCCGCCTTAATGCAACGTTTTATACATCGGCACATAACCTACATCTTCCACCAGGCTCTGCCCCTGCGGCGTTAAAAACCACTCCACCAATTTTTGTGTTTCTGACGTCATATTTTCCCGCGTTACCATAAAGGCATCGACGATATAGGGATATTTGCCGTTGCGAATGTTTTCGGCAGTCGGTGCAATACCGTTAATCGCTAGCAGTTTTATATTTTTATCGGCGTTCATTTGTGTTGCGTAATAACGGAAGGTGTAACCTATTGCGTTGTTTGTATTACGGTATTCGGCAACGACTTTAATCATTCCCTCCATCATACTTGCCACTTCTGTTTCCTGCGGCGAGATCATGCGGACATTTTTCATGACCTGGGATTGCATCACCGTCTGGCTACCAGAGTCTTCCGGGCGTTGCCAGGTCTGGATCTCCTGATCGTTACCGCCAACCGTGCGCCAGTTGGTAATTGCACCACTGAAGATGTCACGCACTTGTTGTTCGGTCAGGGAATTAACCGGGTTATCTACATTGACGATGAAAACAAACGCTTCACGGGCAAAAGGCGTGTAAATCAAAGTGACGCCCGATTCCTCCGCGCGTTTTTTCTGCCCACCGGAAGGTTGAGCCACAAAGATAATATCGGCATTACCTTTAACAATCTTGTTATATGCTTCGGGAGTACGAGAGTTCGCCAGATATTCCCATTCGTGAAAATCTTCCGGCAAAACGCTTAGTGCATAAAAGGCAGAGGCATAAATGGGGTACGCCGCCGTTGCGCCATCAAGTCGCGGCCAGTTTTGCGTGAACTGAATTTGCGGTTTACCACGCAGTGGTGTCAGTTGATTATTGAGTTTATCGGGTCGCCAGGCCCAGGTATCAATATTTTCACGCACACCGACGCCGGGATTAAGCTGTTTATATAAATAAGCCTGGTAACCGGCGACAAAACCAAGCATGAGAAGGATAAACAAGAGAGAATTACGGCAACGTAACCCGGACGTGCCCGTTAAAGGATATCTGGTCGGCCAGCCGTACCCCAGCGAAAAACTGATATGCGCGCCAACAGGTATAATGACTAACCACCAGTACTCACCACCGACTAATGAGGCTAACAAAACGCCCAGCCAGGGGAGCATAAGATCAGCCAACCAACCCGCTCCCATCTGGCGAAATTGATAATCTGCCAGATGCAGCGCGATTATCCAGACCCCCAGGGTTAATAATGCGGGTACTAAAAAAAGACATTGTCGCCAGACGGCTATTTCTCTTTTTTCTGGTGCACTATCGTCCGCCCACACTCGCCCCGAGAAAAATAGCATTAATGCGCCCAGCGCCAGCATAAAAATGTTGAGCAGAAGGTAAATTGTTGGCGTGATAAAGATATTACAAACTTCAATAATACCGGCAAGTCCGACACCCAGCATGGCAATAACCGCCGCCAAAAACTGCGCCAGAATGGGGATGCCGAAAAAAGTCATTACCAGCGAGGTCAAAATCCATTTTCTGTTTTGCATTATTCTTTCCATTCTTTCTGAATGGCGAAATTATACTCCCCGAGTCCCCTTGCCCCTTCTGGACACTTTTCCGAAATGATGGCGAAAAAAACGGGACCCTTTGGCCCCGTTCTATTTATTAGTGAAATTACAATCTCACCGGATCAATATGCCAGATATGATCGGCGTACTCTTTGATAGTACGGTCAGAAGAGAAGTAGCCCATATTGGCAATGTTCAGCATCGCTTTTGCGGTCCACTCTTCCTGAAGCTCGTAGAGTTCGTCGACTTTATCCTGACAATCGACATAGCTGCGATAATCCGCCAGAACCTGATAGTGATCGCCGAAGTTGATCAGCGAATCAACCAGATCGCGATAGCGACCCGGATCTTCCGGACTGAATACACCGCTGCCGATTTGCGTCAGCACCTGATGCAGCTCCTCATCTTTCTCGTAGTATTCACGCGGTTTGTAGCCCTGACGACGCAGTTCTTCCACTTCTTCCGCAGTGTTACCAAAGATAAAGATATTGTCAGCACCGACATGATCCAGCATCTCGACATTCGCACCGTCCAACGTACCGATAGTCAGCGCACCGTTAAGCGCAAACTTCATGTTACTGGTGCCGGAAGCTTCCGTCCCCGCCAGCGAAATCTGTTCAGACAGATCGGCCGCCGGAATGATCAACTGCGCCAGGCTAACGCTGTAGTTCGGGATGAACACGACTTTCAGCTTGTCGCCAATCTGCGGATCGTTGTTGATCACTTTCGCTACGTCATTGATCAAATGAATAATGTGCTTCGCCATGTAATAGGCCGAAGCCGCCTTACCGCCAAAAATATTCACGCGCGGTACCCACTTCGCATCCGGGTCGGCCTTGATGCGGTTATAGCGGGTAATCACATGCAACACATTCATCAATTGACGTTTGTATTCGTGAATACGTTTGATTTGTACATCGAACAACGCCTTTGGATTCACCACCACATTCAGCTGCTGGGCGATATACTCTGCCAGACGCTTTTTGTTCTCCAGCTTCGCCTGATGCACAGCGTGATTAACCATTGGGAAATCACAGTGTTGTTGCAGCTCATTAAGCAGGCTAAGGTCGGTGCGCCAGTTACGGCCCAGGTGTTCGTCCAGCACGGCTGAAAGCGATGGGTTCGCTACCGCTAGCCAGCGACGCGGCGTCACACCGTTGGTGACGTTGGTGAAACGACCCGGGAAGATTTTCGCAAAGTCGGCAAACAACGATTGCACCATCAGATTAGAGTGCAGTTCCGATACACCGTTAACTTTGTGGCTCACAACAACCGCCAGCCAGGCCATACGCACACGACGACCGTTGGATTCATCAATGATCGACGCCCGTCCCAGCAGATCGGTATCGTTCGGATACTGTTCCTGCAAGGTTTTCAGGAAATAGTCGTTGATTTCAAAGATGATCTGCAGGTGACGCGGCAGAATTTTACCCAGCATATCAACCGGCCAGGTTTCCAGCGCCTCGCTCATCAGCGTGTGGTTAGTGTAGGAGAAGACCTGACAACACACCTCAAACGCGTCGTCCCAGCTAAATTGGTGCTCATCGATCAGCAGACGCATCATCTCAGGAATCGACAGTACCGGATGGGTATCATTGAGATGAATCGCGATTTTATCCGCCAGGTTATCGTAGGTTTTATGCAACTGATAATGGCGGCTTAAAATGTCCTGAATGGTCGAGGAAACCAGGAAGTATTCCTGACGCAGGCGCAGCTCACGCCCGGAGTAGGTGGAGTCATCCGGATACAGTACGCGAGATACGTTCTCGGAGTGGTTTTTATCTTCCACTGCCGCGAAGTAGTCACCCTGGTTGAATTTACCGAGGTTAATTTCGCTACTGGCTTGCGCACTCCACAAACGCAACGTGTTGGTCGCGTCGGTATCGTAACCAGGGATTATCTGATCGTAAGCGACTCCCAGAATCTCTTCGGTTTCAATCCAGCGCGTTTTTTTACCTTCCTGCTGAATGCGACCACCAAAACGGACTTTATAGCGCGTGTTGTGGCGTTTGAATTCCCACGGGTTACCGTATTCCAGCCAGTAGTCTGGCGACTCTTTCTGGCTACCGTTAACGATGTTCTGCTTGAACATACCGTAGTCATAGCGGATGCCGTAACCGCGCCCCGGCAACCCTAACGTCGCCAGAGAATCAAGGAAGCAAGCCGCCAGACGTCCCAGGCCACCGTTACCGAGGCCCGGATCATTTTCTTCATCAATCAGCTCTTCGAGATTTAACCCCATCGCTTCCAGTGCGCCCTGTACATCTTCGTAAATTCCTAGCGACAACATGGCGTTGGAGAGCGTACGGCCAATCAAAAACTCCATCGACAGGTAGTAAACCTGACGAGTTTCTTGCGACAACTGGGCACGGTTTGAACGTAACCAGCGCTCCACGAGACGATCGCGCACAGCAAATAACGTTGCGTTCAGCCATTCATGTTTATTGGCGACGACCGGGTCCTTTCCAATCGTAAACATCAGCTTGTAAGCGATAGAGTGCTTAAGAGCTTCTACGCTAAGCGTGGGCGATGAATATGTAAACGGAGCATTCATATAGGCGTTTCCTGAAAACTATTTCAAGCGATAGTAAAGCTCACGGTACGACTTCGCCGCGACCTGCCAGCTAAAATCCATTGCCATAGCCTGACGTTGCACAAACCGCCACAGTGAAGGACGGGACCACAGTACAAAAGCACGCCGAATAGCCCGTAACAGCGACCAGGCATTACTATCTTCAAAGACAAACCCACTGGCGACGCCATCTGCAAGGTTCTCAAGAGAACAGTCAGAAACCGTATCAGCAAGCCCACCGGTGCGCCGCACTAACGGCAGCGTACCGTACTTCAATCCATAAAGTTGCGTTAAGCCGCACGGTTCAAAACGGCTGGGCACCAGAATGACGTCCGCGCCGCCCATAATGCGATGCGAAAATGCTTCGTGATAGCCAATCTGAACGCCCACCTGGCCGGGGTATTCCGCTGCCGCCGCAAGGAAACCTTCCTGCAGCACCGGATCGCCCGCGCCGAGTAGCGCCAGCTGCCCGCCCTGCTCCAGAAGACCCGGTAAGGCTTCCAGCACCAGGTCGAGACCTTTCTGGCTGGTCAGACGGCTCACCACTGCAAAAAGCGGCACTTTATCGTCAACCTTAAGCCCCATTGCGATTTGTAACTGGCGCTTATTTTCCGCTTTATCTTCCAACGTATCGCGGGTGTAACGCGAGGCCAACAGTAAGTCCGTCTCTGGACTCCAGATTTTCTCGTCCACGCCGTTCAGTACGCCGGAAAGACGCCCTTCACGGTGACGCTGTTGCAACAGACCTTCCATACCGTAGGCAAACTGCGGTTCGGTGATCTCGCGAGCGTAGGTTGGACTGACCGCCGTAATGTGATCGGCATAGTACAGACCGGCCTTCAGGAAAGAGATTTGTCCGTTGAATTCCAGCCCATGAATATTAAAGAATGACCATGGCAATTGGATGTCATTCATATGATGTGCATAAAACATGCCTTGATAGGCCAGGTTGTGCACAGTAAACACCGACTTCGCCGGACGCCCGCGCGCCGCCAGATACGCAGGCGCAAGGCCTGCATGCCAGTCGTGCGCATGCACCACATCAGGACGCCAGAATGGGTCAAGCCCGCTGGCCATTTCTGCCCCAACCCACCCCAGCAGCGCAAAACGCAATACGTTGTCGGTATAGGCAAATAAGTTGGTATCGTGATACGGGCTTCCCGGACGATCATAGAGATGCGGCGCGTCAATCAGGTATATGCCAACCCCGTTGTAATGACCGAACAACAGCGTGATATGTCCGGCGAAGGTATCACGACGGGATACTACCTGCGCATCGGTAACGCCACGGCGAATATCGGGAAATGCAGGCAACAGTACGCGAGCGTCAACGCCGTCTGCGATTTGTGCTGCGGGTAATGCCCCAATAACATCAGCCAGACCGCCGGTTTTAAGCAGCGGGAACATCTCTGAACATACATGTAAAACCTGCATTATCGCTCCTGTTTATGCCCTAACTTCCGTAGCATTTCGCGCGTTACCAGCACGATGCCTTCTTCTGAACGATAGAAACGACGTGCATCTTCCTCTGCGTTTTCACCAATCACCATGCCTTCCGGAATAACACAAGCACGATCGATGACGCAGCGGCGCAGACGGCACGAGCGACCTACCCATACTTCCGGTAACAATACGGCGGAATCAATGTTGCAGAATGAATTCACGCGAACGCGCGAGAACAGAACGGACTGCACCACCACCGAACCGGAGATCACACAGCCGCCGGATACCAGTGAGTTAAGGGTCATCCCGTGGCTACCGGAGCGATCCTGCACGAATTTCGCTGGCGGTAATGATTCATTGTAGGTGCGAATTGGCCAATTGCGATCGTACATATCCAGTTCCGGCACCACAGAGGCCAGATCGAGGTTCGCTTTCCAGTAAGCTTCCAGCGTACCCACATCGCGCCAGTACGGCTCGGCATCCGGGTCGGATTGTACGCAAGAGAGCGGGAACGGGTGCGCATAGGCCAGACCGGCTTCGGTGATCTTGGGAATCAAATCTTTGCCAAAGTCGTGGCTGGAGTTCTCATCACGATCGTCTTCTTCCAGCAGTTCATACAGATAGTCGGCGTCAAAGACGTAGATACCCATACTCGCCAGAGATTTGCTCGGATCGTTCGGCATTGACGGTGGGTTAGCAGGTTTTTCAACGAATTCGATAATTTTATCGTTCTCATCAACCGCCATAACGCCAAATGCGGAGGCTTCTTCAATCGGTACTGGCATACAAGCAACGGTGCAACGTGCGCCTTTTTCGACGTGATCGATAAGCATACGCGAGTAGTCTTGCTTGTAGATATGGTCGCCCGCCAGGATCACCACGTATTCCGCTTTATAACGGCGGATAATGTCGAGGTTTTGGGTGACCGCATCTGCGGTGCCGCGATACCAGTTTTCCCCTTTCATTCTCTGCTGTGCTGGCAGCAGATCGACAAACTCGTTCATTTCTTCATTGAAGAATGACCAGCCGCGCTGAATGTGCTGCACCAGAGTGTGGGACTGGTACTGGGTGATCACGCCCATACGACGGATCCCGGAGTTGATGCAGTTAGACAGCGCAAAGTCGATAATGCGGAACTTACCGCCGAAGTGTACGGCCGGTTTTGCTCGCTTATTGGTTAAATCCTTCAGGCGGGTACCACGTCCTCCCGCCAGTATCAGGGCAACAGATTTCAATGGCAGCTGGCGCGCCAACATTAAGTGATCGTTCTTCTCTAAACTAACCATGACTAACTCCTTTTTTATCATCTCTGGAACACACACAATCCGTGTGCAGGTCCCTGCCAGACAGCCGTAATCACTGGGTTATCCTCTCCAGCGAATGGGGGAATGGCGTGCCACTCCCCAGCAGGTAAAACAATCTCTGTTACCTCAAGCGTGGCGTTAATTGCGATCAAAAAGCGATCCGAGAGCAGAATTTGCAGCTGTTTCGGCCCGTTTTGCCACTCATCCGTGCTTAAAGGTTGAGCATATCGATTTAGCCAACGGACATTGCCGTCGCCTTCTTCCCACCAGCGATTCTCCACCAAAGCGGGAATGCGCTTGCGCAGATGGATTAACGCGGCGGTAAATGCGGTTAAACCACTGCTTGCCTGCGACCAGTCCAACCAGGTTAATTGGTTATCCTGACAGTAGGCATTGTTATTGCCATGCTGGCTGTGACCATGTTCGTCACCGGCCAGTAACATCGGCGTACCCTGGGAGAGCAACAACGTTGTTAACAGGGCGTGAATGCTGTCGCGCCGCCGTTCAACCAGGTCAAGAGAACCGCCTAACCCTTCTTTACCATGATTGTTACTGTAATTGTTGTTGGTCCCGTCGCGATTTTCTTCTCCGTTTGCTTCATTGTGTTTATGGTTGAAGCAAACGCAGTCGCGAAGCGTAAAACCGTCATGCGCGGTGACGAGATTAATCGCGGCACTCGGCAGACGACCATTACGTTTAAAAACATCGCTGGAGGCAGCAAAACGCCCGGCAAACGCCCCCAGAGGCAAATCATAATGTAGCCAGAAACGACGGGCAGCATCGCGGAAATGATCGTTCCACTCGGCAAACAGCGGCGGGAAATTTCCCACCTGATAACCACCAGGAGCGATATCCCACGGTTCAGCAATTAACTTCACCTGCGAGAGCACCGGGCAGTTCTGGATAGCGGTAAACAACGGCGCATCCTGACGGAACTCTGGCGTACGGCCCATGACTGCCGCCAGATCAAAGCGGAAACCATCGACGTGGCAGGTTTCTACCCAATAACGCAGGCAGGCGCTGGCATAATCCACCACCGCCGGATGACTCAAATTGAGCGTGTTGCCGCAACCGGTCCAGTTGTGATAATCGCCGTCTTCTCTTATCCAATAATAGCTACGGTTATCGATCCCACGCAGCGAGAATAACGGGCCGTCGAGGTCCAGTTCCGCACTATGGTTGAGCACGATATCAAGAATGACTTCGATACCCGCTTTATGCAGTGCTTTGATTGCATCGCGAAACTCATCCAGCGCCGTTTCTGGCGAGCAGGCATACGCCGGATGCAGCGCAAACATCGCCACCGGGTTGTAACCCCAGTAGTTACTTAGCCCCATGCGTTGCAGACGTGGTTCACTGGCAAACTGCGCCACTGGCAGCAGTTCCAGCGCGGTAATGCCCAATTGTTTCAAATAGTTGATCATCACCGGATGCCCGAGGGCTTTATAAGTGCCACGGATCTCGACCGGGATCTCCGGGTGCAAGTACGTTAATCCTTTGACATGGGCTTCATAAATGATGGTGCTGCCCCACGGCGTGCGCGGCGGGGCATCATCTTCCCAGTCATAGTGATCAACCACCACTACGCATTTCGGCGCAATGGCGGCGTTGTCGCGATAGTCAGGTTCATTATGACCGGCGTGCAGCAGCGGGTTATCTTTAAACTCCCCCTCAATTTGCCGCGCGCAAGGATCAATCAACAACTTCGCCGGGTTAAAGCGATGCCCCTCGGCGGGTTGCCAGGGGCCATGAACGCGATAACCATAACGCAAACCCGGGCGCGCATCCGGCAGATAACCGTGCCAAATGTCGCCACTGTGCCCTGGCAAGTCATAGCGATGTTCCTGGCCATTGGCGTCAAAGACACACAGTTCTACCCGCTCGGCATGAGCGGAGAAAAGTGTGAAGTTGACGCCCTGACCGTCGTAATGCGCGCCGAGGGGAGCGGGTTTGCCAATGGCGAGTTGTGTCATTCTGCCTCCCGAACCAGCCAGATAGTGGCCAGCGGTGGTAGCGTCAGGCTTAGTGAATGCTGACGACCGTGGCTGGCAATCTCATCGCTGTGTACCGTGCCGCCATTGCCTGCATTACTGCCGTGATAGTGCATGGAATCGGTATTGAGGATTTCACGCCATTTGCCCGGCTGGTTTATGCCGAAGCGATAATCATGACGCGGCACCGGCGTAAAGTTACTGGCAACGATGATTTCGTTACCCTCTTTATCGCGACGCACAAAGATCAGCACCGAGCGTTCTTTGTCATCCACCACCAGCCATTCAAAGCCGTACGGGTCAAAATCCAGTTCATGCATTGCTTTATGGTGGCGGTAGGTGAGGTTCAGATCGCGCACCAGACGCTGGACACCGTGGTGCCAGTTATCGCCGCCTTCCAACAGATGCCAGTCGAGGCTGGCGTCATGGTTCCACTCGCGGCCCTGGGCAAATTCGTTACCCATGAACAGTAGTTTCTTGCCCGGGAATGCCCACATCCAGCCATAGTAGGCGCGCAGGTTCGCGAATTTCTGCCATGCGTCGCCCGGCATGCGGTCGAGAATCGATTTTTTACCGTGGACCACTTCATCATGCGACAACGGCAGGACGAAGTTTTCAGTGTAGTTGTAGAGAATCCCGAAGGTCAGTTTATCGTGATGATACTGACGATAAACCGGGTCGAGCTTCATGTAGTCCAGGGTGTCATGCATCCAGCCGAGGTTCCACTTGTACCAGAAGCCCAGACCGCCCATATCCTGCGGACGAGAAACGCCAGGGAAATCGGTAGACTCCTCAGCCATTGTCACCGCACCGGAAACCTGCTCACCAAGAATACGGTTGGTATTACGCAAGAATTCAATCGCTTCAAGATTCTCGCGCCCGCCAAATTCGTTCGGGATCCACTCCCCCTCTTTACGGCTGTAGTCGCGATAAATCATTGACGCCACCGCATCGACGCGCAGCGCATCAATACCAAAACGTTCAATCCAGTAAAGCGCGTTACCGACGAGGAAGTTACTGACTTCACGGCGACCATAGTTGTAGATCAGCGTGTTCCAGTCCTGATGATAGCCTTCACGCGGATCGCTGTGTTCATACAAGTTCGTGCCATCAAATTCGGCAAGCGCAAAGTCATCAGTCGGGAAGTGGCCTGGCACCCAGTCGAGAATCACGTTCAGACCAGCTGCGTGTGCGGCATCAATGAAATAACGGAAGTCGTCGCGAGTACCAAAACGGCGGGTTGGTGCATACAGGCCGGTTGGCTGATAACCCCAACTGCCATCGAAGGGATGCTCGTTAATGGGCAGTAGTTCGAGGTGGGTAAAGCCCATCCATTTAGCATAAGGCACCAGTTGATCGGCCAGCTCGCGGTAGCTCAACCAGAAATTGTTGTCGGTGTGGCGACGCCAGGAACCCAGGTGAACTTCATAAATAGAGATTGGCGCATCAAACTGATTCGCTTTTTTGCGCTCTTCAGTCTGTACAACCTTTTCCGGCAGCCCGCAAATAAGAGACGCGGTTTCCGGGCGCATTTGCGCTTCGAAGGCATAAGGGTCGGACTTCAGACGCAAGTTGCCATTGGCATCAATCATCTCGTATTTATAGAGCTGACCGTTATGCGCCCCAGGGATAAACAGTTCCCAGATGCCGCTCTCTTTACGCAGGCGCATCGGGTGACGGCGACCGTCCCAGTAGTTGAATTGCCCAACCACCGAGACCCGACGGGCGTTTGGAGCCCAGACAGAGAAACGCGTACCTGTGACGCCATCCATAGTATCTGCATGCGCGCCTAAGGTTTCATACGGGCGCAGGTGAGTACCTTCAGATAATAGCCAGGCATCCATTTCCTGGATTAGCGGACCAAAACGGTAAGGATCATCAATCAGGTTTTGCTGACCATGCCAGACAACAGCCAACTGATAGCGGAAAAAATTCTTACGTCGCGGAATGACGCCGCTAAAGAATCCCCGTGAGTCGAGACACTCCAGTTTTGCGAGTTTGCGCCCGGTTTTCGGTTCAATCACCCACACATCGGTAGCGTCGGGTAAAAGGGCACGGACTTCCAGTCCCGCGGTGGTTTTATGCATTCCCAGTACGGAAAAAGGATCCGCAAAATGGCCTGCAATTAGCGCGTTAATCACGTCTCTATCGATACGATCGGACATGCTTGTCTTCCTGTTTTATTGTGTCACCCCATCCAATTGGATTTTTGACTTCTGGTTGTGACATTTTTTTGACCTGAACGGCGCAGCACTCTGTGCATCCTCTCTGCGTCGTCCTCACTTCAGGTAAGGCTGTGAATACTCATGTATTCAGCCACCCTTAAAGAATAGCCAATGCTCTATTTAACTCCCGGTAAATCATGAAACATCTGCGCTTACTCCTGTATTACGCACTAACAGGGGCGGCATCGCGCCCCAGATTTAATGAATAAAGATTACGCCAGTTGACGAAGCATCCGACGCAGCGGCTCCGCGGCCCCCCACAGCAGCTGGTCGCCCACGGTAAAGGCTGACAGGAACTCTGGTCCCATATTCAGCTTACGCAGGCGGCCTACCGGCGTGGTCAGCGTGCCGGTAACGGCAGCTGGGGTTAGCTCACGCATAGTGATTTCCCGATCGTTCGGAACGACTTTCGCCCACGGATTGTGCGCAGCCAGCAGTTCTTCCACGGTCGGAATAGACACATCTTTTTTCAATTTAATAGTGAATGCCTGGCTGTGGCAGCGCAATGCCCCGACACGCACACATAAACCATCTACCGGAATTACGGAAGATGTGTTGAGGATCTTGTTGGTTTCCGCCTGCCCTTTCCACTCTTCGCGGCTCTGACCGTTATCGAGCTGTTTGTCGATCCACGGAATCAGGCTACCCGCCAGCGGCACGCCAAAGTTATCCACCGGCAGCTCACCGCTACGGGTTAAGGTTGTGACTTTGCGTTCGATATCGAGAATAGCAGAGGACGGGGTCGCGAGTTCATCTGCCACATGGCCATACAGATGGCCCATCTGGGTTAATAACTCACGCATATGTCGCGCACCACCGCCGGAAGCGGCCTGGTAGGTTGCAACGGACACCCAATCAACAAGATCATTGGCGAATAAACCACCCAACGACATCAACATCAGGCTTACGGTACAGTTACCGCCAACAAAAGTCCTGATGCCATTATTTAATCCGTCGGTAATGACGTCCTGATTGACGGGGTCAAGAATGATGATGGCGTCATCTTTCATGCGCAGAGACGATGCTGCGTCAATCCAGTAACCTTGCCATCCGCTTTCACGAAGCTTTGGATAGATTTCGTTGGTATAATCGCCGCCCTGACAGGTCACAATGATATCGAGGGCCTTTAGCGCCTCCAGATCAAAGGCATCCTGAAGTGTGCCAGTGGTTCCGCCAAAAGACGGCGCAGCCTGGCCAAGCTGAGAAGTAGAAAAGAAGACAGGGCGAATGGCGTCGAAGTCGCGCTCTTCAACCATGCGTTGCATGAGAACGGAGCCGACCATACCGCGCCAGCCGATAAAACCAACATTTTTCATAAGCGTTTTTTTCCTGCAAAGATGTGTGCTGTATAAATGTGCCGGTCTCCTCTTGGCACATCTTTCACCATACAAAAAGCAGCCAAAGTCGCAAGTGAAATTAATCAATGATAGCGAAGCCATCAGTAATGCGACTTATCCTGCTTTGTTAGCACGCAGAAAGTCCGCGGCAATTATCAGGGAATTTGAGTTATGAATGAAATCATTTCTGCAGCAGTTTTATTGATCCTGATTATGGATCCGCTCGGAAACCTACCTATTTTCATGTCCGTACTGAAACATACTGAACCGAAAAGACGGCGGGCAATCATGGTGCGAGAGTTGCTTATTGCTCTCCTGGTGATGCTGGTGTTCCTGTTTGCGGGTGAGAAAATTCTGGCATTTCTCAGCCTGCGAGCAGAAACCGTCTCCATTTCTGGCGGCATCATTCTGTTTCTAATTGCCATTAAGATGATTTTCCCCAGCGCTTCAGGAAATAGCAGCGGGCTTCCGGCAGGTGAAGAGCCATTTATCGTGCCGTTGGCAATTCCGTTAGTCGCCGGGCCGACTATTCTCGCCACGCTGATGTTGTTGTCTCATCAGTACCCGAATCAGATGGGGCATCTGGTGATTGCTCTGCTGCTGGCCTGGGGCGGCACCTTTGTCATCCTGCTACAGTCTTCGCTATTTTTACGTCTGCTGGGCGAGAAAGGGGTGAACGCACTTGAACGCCTGATGGGATTGATTCTGGTGATGATGGCAACCCAGATGTTCCTCGACGGCATTCGAATGTGGATGAAGGGGTAACGAGGAGAGTTTTTCGAAAAGAACCCGGTAGTGTCACAACTACCGGGCGAACAAACTTAACTCAACAGCTGGAACGCAATCATCCCAACGATGGCACCGACAGTGCCGAGGATGGTTTCCATCATGGTCCAGGTTTTCAGCGTTTCGGCTTCGGTCGCGCCGGTAAATTTACCGAACAACCAGAAACCGGCGTCGTTAACGTGGCTGACAACAATCGAACCACCAGCGATACAAATCGACAGCGCCGCCATTTGCGCACCGGAGTAGTTCAGTTGTTCAATAACCGGCATCACCAGTCCTACCGCCGTTAAACAGGCTACGGTGGCAGAACCCTGAATGATGCGCACTGCAGCTGCCAGCACGAAGCAGGTGATAGCAATCGGCAGGCCCATGCCGGTTAACGCTTCGCCCAGTGCCGGACCTACGCCAGAGTCAACCAGCACCTGTTTGAACACGCCGCCTGCACCAATCACCAGCAGAATGATCCCCGCCGGTTGCAGCGCGTGACCGCAAATCTCCATCACTTTGTCTTTTGGCATGCCCTGACGCATTGCCAGGCCATAAATCGCTACCAGACAAGCAACCAGAATCGCGGTAAACGGATGACCAATAAACTCGAACCATTCGTAAGCGGTAGAGCCTTCTGGCACAAAACGCGCGGCAATGGTTTTCAGCCCCACCAGCACCAGCGGCAACAGGATCAGCGACAGGCTGAATCCGAAAGATGGCATTTTGCCTTCGCCGAGATGCGGTTCGCTGATGTCGTCAGGAATATGCAACTCCACGTAGCGGCTGATGAAATTACCCCACAGCGGCCCGGCAATAATCATTCCCGGAATTGCCGCACACAGGCCAATCAGGATCATCCAGCCAAAATCGGCGTTCATCTGCGATGCGAGGAGCATTGGCGCTGGCCCAGGCACCAGGAACGCAGCCGCGGCCGCCACGCCTGCGAATAATGGGATTACCAGCTTCACCAGGTTCGTACCGGTGTGGCGCGCCATTGAGAAAGCAACGCTAATCAGCAGAACAATCGCCACTTCAAAGAACAGCGGTAGCGCACAGACCAGCCCCGCAAGGCCGATGGCATAATGCGCGCGGCTGTGACCGAAGGATTTGAGCATTTTGACGGCAATCTGATCGACTGCGCCGGTTTCATGTAAGATCTTGCCAAACATAGCTCCCAGGGCGACAACCACCGCCAGGAAGCCGAGGGTGCCTCCCATCCCTTTTTCCATCGTCGCTGCGATTTTATCGAGCGGCATACCGGAAAAAAGGCCAGCCCCCATGGACACCACCATCAAAGCCAGGAAAGCGTGCATACGCGCCTTCATGACTAAAAACAGCAGCAGTAAAACAGACCCTACTGCTGTTAAAACAAGCGTTAATGTAGTCACTACTTATTTGCCTTTTTTAATAACCTCAATGGTGCTTGCCACAACACCTTCCAGCGGTTGATCGATATCCACCACCAGTACATCAGTTTCGTCCGCACCCGGCTCCTGCAGCGTTTCAAACTGCGTCACCAACATTTGGGTTTTAAAGAAATGGCCTTTGCGCGCTTTCAGGCGGCTTTCAATCACGTCAAAATCGCCTTTCAGGTAGATGAAAGAGAGATTCGGATTACCTTCACGCAGCAAGTCGCGATAGTGTTTTTTCAATGCAGAACAGACGATCAGTGACACTTTATTAGTGCGCTGCATAGCAAACGCGGCGTCGTTCAGCGCCTGCAACCACGGTTTGCGATCGTCGTCATTCAGCGGTTCGCCAGACGCCATTTTTTCGATATTGCGCCGTGGATGGAGGAAATCGCCATCAAGAAACGCGGCATGAAGTTGATGCGCCACTTCACTGGCGACCGCAGATTTGCCGCTGCCTGAGACGCCCATCAAGACGTAAATGTGGTGATCATGGTTAGTCGTGCTCAAAGTGGTGCCCCCACAATACAAGAATTAAAAATGTTACGGGTAACTGTTATCGGTAACATTGTCCGGCCGGACAATATCAGAAGCAATATCCATCCGTGCCTTAAGTGTATAAGTGTGAGCTACTTCAAATTTGTGGGCTTAAATAGATCCGCCCGGTGACAAGGTGAAACCTAAATCTAACATTTTCGGTGTCACAGATTCGCCACGAATACGCGCCAGCAGGCGTTCAGCGCCAATACTGCCCATCCGCTCACGCGGCGTCAGCACGCTCGCCAGTCGTGGCTCCATCACCTGACCAATGTCATGACCGTGGAAACCGGCAATCGCCATATCGTCAGGAACTTTTAACCCCAGACGCTGACATTCAAACGCCGCGCCGACCGCCAGATCATCATTAGTACAGAACACGCCATCCAGCTGCGGATATTCCCGCCGCGCCTGGCGAATCAGTTCAATACCGGAAGAGTAAGAAGAAGATTGCTCAACCATCACGCTATACGGCACCAGGCCTGCATCCAGCATCGCCTGTTCGTATCCCTTCTGTTTGATGATAGTACGTTCGTCGAGACGTGCGCCGAGATAGGCAATGTGGCGATGCCCGCGCGCAATAATGGCGGTAGTCATCTGGCGTGCCGCTTCAAAGTTATCAAAACCGACGGCGATATCGAGGCACGGCGACTGGCTGTCCATCAACTCCACCACCGGGATCCCCGCCACTTCAATCATCTTTAAGGTGCGCGGCGTGTGGGTACGTTCGGTGAGGATCAGGCCGTCGATATTCCAGGACAGCATGGATTCGAGACGTTCTTGCTCCATTTCCGGTTTATAACCGTAGTGCGCCAGCATCGTCTGATAACCGTGCGCGTCGGTGACGCTTTCGATTCCGCGTAATACTTCCGCGAAAACCTGGTTGGTGAGAGAAGGTAACAGGACGCCAATCGCCCGGCTGGTAGCGTTAGAGAGGATATCGGGCGCACGATTGGGAATATAGCCCAGTTCATCAAGAGCGGCGGCAATCTTGCCGCGTAGAGCGACGGAAACCTGCTCCGGGTTACGCAAAAAGCGGCTGACCGTCATTTTGGTCACGCCTACACGGTCAGCCACATCCTGAAGTACGGGTCTTTTCTTTTTCATCGTCCTGAAGGTACAAAAGAGATAGATTCTCTTAGTTTAACACGGACGCATCAGAACCTTCCCGGGGAAAACAGTGCTTGTTTACAATTATTAGATATACACTAAATCAATTGCATCGCATTGTGCTAACGACGCGGCAAAACCCCGGAAGCGTGCATCAGCACGCGACCGGAGCGAGCGAGGAAGCCTGCAAAAAGGCAGGCTTCAAAGATGCCGTTGAGTTTTAAACCGGCGGCAGATCGAACAGTAACACTTCGCTGTCGCTATCCGCATGGATGGAGATTGCCTGCTCATCCCAGATTGCCAGACCATCGCTGGTCGAGGCTTTCACGCCGTTAATGGTGACATTGCCTTTCACCACCTGGATCCAGACGCGGCGTTCAGCGGCAATCTGATGCACCGACTGCTCATCTTTCAGCAACGCCCAACGATACAGTTCCATATCCTGATGCACTTTCAGCGAACCATCTCGCGCATCCGGCGAGAGCACCAGCTGTTTGCCCTGCACGGCATCGAAGCGACGCTGTTCATAACGCGGCGTAATGCCATTTTCTTCAGGCATGATCCAGATCTGATACAGATGCAGACGCTCGGTGCTGCTTGGGTTGTACTCTGAGTGACGAATACCCGTACCCGCACTCATAATCTGGAACTCACCCGCCGGAACCTGCTCTTTATTGCCCATGCTGTCCTGATGCTCAACAGTACCTTCCAGCACGTAGGTCAAAATTTCCATATCTTTATGCGGGTGAGTGCCGAAGCCCTGCCCTGCTTCAATCACGTCGTCGTTAATCACGCGCAGCGCGGAAAAGCCCATAAAGTTCGGATCGTAATAGTTGGCAAAAGAGAAAGTATGCCAGGAGTCCAGCCAGCCATGATTTGCATGACCACGTTCATTTGCTTTGCGTAAGTAGATCATTTGTATTCGCCCCATGAATGATTTCGATGGGCTTAGTGTGGACCCGATCTGCCTGGGATGATAGAGGGTGAAAATTGACCCCTCTGTTCAAAAAAATTGAACTATTCGAGGGGCCATCAAACTTACTTAGCGAGAGTTACTGTGGAGGGAGAGGCTTGCTCAAATCCGCGTTCAAGGATTTCCAGATTCGTAAGAACTTCAGATTCCTTGACGTAATTTGGCGCACCGTGGGTGATGGTTTGATACAACGCATCATAAACGCGCCCGTAATCGCCCATCTCCGGCTTCATCTCTTCTCTGACCGTCACGCCCTCGTCATTGACATACTCCAGCACACCGACCGAATCATCCGCTGCGAATCCCGGTTCGCCCGGCATAATATTAGCCTTCAGGCTGGTTTCCTGCTGGTCGATACCGTATTTAATAAACGAACCTTTCTTACCGTGAACGATAAATTTCGGATAATCGATTTTCACCAGATGGCTGGTTTTGACGATGGCTTTCAGGTCGCCATAAAACAGTTGCGCTTCAAAGGTGTCGTCAGGATTGGCTTTATTACGCAGGCTGCGGATGTCATAAGCGACGTGATCCGGGCGACCGAACAGAGAAATAATCTGGTCCATCGTATGCACACCAAGGCCATAAAACGCGCCATCCTGCGGCAGCCCAGGTTTGGTCTCTGCCACCGGGCGGTAATAGTCAAAATGGCTTTCCACTTCAACAATCTCTCCCAACTTGCCACTTTCAATCGCTTTTTTCGCTGTCAGGAAGCAGGAGTCAAAGCGACGATTCTGATACGGCGTGACGGTCAGCCCTTTGCTTTTCGCCAACGCAAACAGCTCCTTCGCCTGGGCAAGCGTCGGGGTGAACGGTTTTTCGACCAGCACATTTTTCCCGGCTTCCAGCGCGCGTTTCGCGTACTCGAAATGGCTGTCCGCGTGGGTGCAGACAACAACCAGCTTAACATCGGGATCGTTTAGTACTTCGTCGAGATCGCTGGTGAAATGGATATGGGAATAAATGGGAGCCTGTTCTTCCGGCTTCGCATGGCGACGAAAAATATGCGCGACATGCCAGCTATCCTTGCGGTTAAGTACATACGGCAGATGGTAACGGGTGGTGCTTTTGCCGAAGCCAATAAAGGCGCAGTTGATGACCATGATTTCGTCCTTTTTAAGGTGGTTATTTACACCTTAGCGCAAAGCGGACGTGGTTCCTACTGGAGTGCGCATAACGAACACAAGCACTCCCGTGGATAAATTGAGAACGAAAGATCAAAAAAAAAGCCAGCACCCGGCTGGCTAAGTAATACTGGAAGCAATGTGAGCAATGTCGTGCTTTCAGGTTCTCCGCGAGGGTCTTCCTGATCGCGAGACAATAATAATCATTCTCATTCGCACTTGTCCAACACTTTTTGCAAAAAAATGCATTTGACTCGCATTTGAAAGTCAATGATGTT
Organism: Escherichia sp. WS33; assembly: GCF_046486385.1. Lineage (NCBI taxonomy): Bacteria > Pseudomonadati > Pseudomonadota > Gammaproteobacteria > Enterobacterales > Enterobacteriaceae > Escherichia > Escherichia sp. WS33. The sequence continues at coordinate 114,009 of NZ_JBJQLJ010000006.1, forward strand.
GAAAGGGACATTTACCCCAAAGAGGACAAAGGAATGAGTGAGATAGTAATACGCCACGCAGAAACACGGGATTACGAGGCCATCAGGCAGATTCACGCCCAGCCGGAGGTGTATTGCAACACACTACAGGTGCCTCATCCTTCCGATCATATGTGGCAGGAGCGACTCGCCGATCGTCCCGGCATCAAGCAACTCGTCGCCTGTATTGATGGAGACGTCGTGGGCCATCTCACCATTGACGTGCAACAGCGCCCACGCCGCAGTCATGTTGCCGATTTTGGTATCTGTGTCGACTCTCGTTGGAAGAACCGCGGCGTCGCCAGCGCCCTGATGCGAGAGATGATTGAAATGTGCGACAACTGGTTGCGGGTAGATCGCATTGAACTAACCGTGTTTGTCGATAACGCCCCGGCAATTAAGGTCTATAAAAAATACGGCTTTGAAATTGAAGGGACTGGTAAGAAGTACGCATTGCGTAATGGTGAATATGTCGATGCATATTATATGGCGCGGGTGAAGTAAGATAGTGCCCTTTTTCTGAGATGGAAAAAGGGTGTCATTCAAAATCGACATACCTTCCTTTAAGGTATTTATTTGCCCAATACATAAATTGAGATTTAACTCATAATTACTTCCTAAAGTGTAATATTTTTTTTAATATATACGCCTACAATTTCCTGGAGTAAATAAATAACAATTAACAAGCATAATATTGCCATTGATAAAATAGCATGCCATAAAAGGACTTTTCAGGGATGAGTAATATTGTTTACCTGACAGTAACGGGAGAACAACAAGGAAGCATCTCCGCAGGTTGTGGGACTTCTGAGTCTACAGGTAATCGTTGGCAGAGCGGGCATGAGGATGAAATATTTACATTCTCACTCTTAAATAATATTAATAATACGGGGCTTGGTTCACAGTTCCATGGTATAACATTTTGTAAATTAATTGATAAAAGCACTCCATTATTTATTAATTCCATTAACAATAATGAACAATTATTTATGGGATTTGACTTCTATCGAATAAATAGATTTGGTAGATGGGAAAAGTATTATTATATACAACTAAGGGGCGCTTTTTTATCGGCTATTCATCACCAGATCATTGAAAACCAACTGGATACAGAAACAATAACTATTAGTTATGAATTTATCCTCTGTCAACATCTTATCGCAAATACCGAGTTCAGCTATTTGGCACTCCCTGAAAATTATAACCGTTTGTTTTTACCAAATTCAAAAAACCAAACAAATAATCGTTTCAAAACGTTAAACAGCAAAGCTATTGGCAGGCTACTTGCTGCTGGTGGCGTATACAATGGGAACATTGAAGGATTCAGAGATACTGCGGAAAAACTGGGTGGAGATGCAATAAAAGGCTATGATCAAATACTAAATGAAAAAACAGCGGGCATAGCGATAGCAACAGCATCTATTCTTTTAACAAAGCGTTCTAATGTTGATACATATACAGAAATAAATAGTTACTTAGGCAAACTTAGAGGTCAACAAAAACTTCTTGATGGTATAGACATAATAGAAATAATATACATTAAGAGACCTTCAAAAGACTTAGCTAACTTACGAAAGGAGTTTAATAAAACTGTAAGAAAAAATTTTCTTATCAAACTTGCAAAAACCTCCGAAGCATCTGGAAGATTCAACGCCGAAGACCTTTTAAGAATGAGAAAGGGCAATGTTCCTCTAAATTATAATGTTCACCATAAACTATCTCTAGATGATGGTGGTACTAATGATTTCGAAAATTTAGTATTAATCGAAAACGAACCATATCATAAAGTTTTTACTAACATGCAATCACGAATAGCTAAGGGAATATTAGTAGGTGAAAGCAAAATCACTCCCTGGGCCATTCTATCTGGCTCAATTTATCCTCCCATGAAAAATATTATGGACCACACAAAATGATGACTAAAACCCAAATAAATAAATTAATAAAAATGATGAATGATTTAGACTATCCATTTGAAGCACCGCTCAAGGAATCATTTATTGAAAGTATAATCCAAATAGAATTTAATTCTAATTCAACTAATTGCCTGGAGAAGTTATGTAATGAAGTTAGTATTCTTTTTAAGAATCAACCTGATTATCTTACTTTTTTAAGAGCAATGGATGGATTCGAAGTTAATGGATTACGATTATTTAGCCTCTCGATTCCAGAACCTTCAGTTAAAAACCTTTTTGCCGTAAATGAATTTTATAGAAATAATGATGATTTCATAAACCCTGATCTACAAGAACGGTTAGTGATCGGGGATGATAGCATTTCAATATTTACTTATGACATTAAAAGTAACTTTTTTGAAATTAGAGATAATATTGGCACAGAAAATATATTCAGTTCGTTTAGTGATTTCTCTTCATTCTTAAACGAAATCATGGACAGTTGTTCATAATAATCAAAAGGAAACAAAAATCATTGTAAACCATGCCATCTTTTTAGAGATTACCAGCAGAAAATTCCTTGTTCGAAATTTAGCAGTGCAAGCTATGGAAAAACTTACAACGGAACTACACTCCTTAAGTGAGATGGACCGAAGACATGTAGTCTCTATTTTAGCCGAAATAGCTAATGGCTATGATGATTTTAATGACATGTTGATTTATTTAGAATTTTACCCGAATCATAAGATTCTGATATCTTAAATAAGAAAATCCCGTTCGACGTTCTGAAAAAGAAATCATAAAATATTAGCAGATACTTATTTCGTGACTATATCTTATCCGATGAACTTTTTTCAAAACCAGCATTTAATAATATCTTTGACGAAGATGAACGCGTCTTTGCTCAATGTATCACACAGGAATAATAATATAACACTCAACAATAATATTTATTATAATTATGATTACTTATCACGACGCATTCGCGAAAGCGAACCATTACCTTGATGATGCAGATCTCCCGGTCGTCATTACTCTACATGGACGCTTTAGCCAGGGCTGGTATTTCTGTTTCGAAGCACGAGAATTTCTCGAAACTGGAGATGAGGCCGCGCGCTTAGCTGGTAACGCACCTTTTATTATTGATAAAGACAGTGGTGAAATTCATTCTCTGGGAACGGCAAAGCCGCTGGAAGAATATCTACAGGATTACGAAATAAAAAAGGCTACCTTCGGCTTGCCCTGACAAAATAGCCCTCTTCCCACGAAGAGGGCCGCTAACCTTAGTACCCCGCCGTTAAATCATCCACCGAGCGCGGGTCGGATGCGCCGTACAACTCACCGTCCGGCCCAACCATAATGCTTTGTGTACTGCCCATCGCCTCTTTCAGCGCCACTTTCTGACCTTTTGCTTCCAGCAGCTTGAGCGTATCCGGGCTAAACCCTTTTTCGACACGCAGCTCGTCCGGCAACCACTGATGGTGGAAACGCGGCGCATTGGTCGCTTCGGCGACGTTCATGCCATAATCGATGCTATTCACCACCATTTGCAGCACTGTAGTGATGATCCGGCTACCGCCTGGGCTACCGGTAACCAGCCAGGTTTTACCGTCTTTCACCACAATGGTCGGCGACATCGACGACAGCGGGCGTTTGTTCGGCCCGACGGCGTTGGCATCACCGCCCACCAGCCCGTAAACGTTCGGTACGCCCGGTTTGGCGGAGAAATCATCCATCTGGTTATTAAGCAGAATACCGCTCTCGCCCGCGACAATACCCGTACCGAAGGTGGTGTTCAGCGTATAGGTCACCGCCACCGCGTTACCGTCTTTATCCACTACAGAGTAATGGGTAGTTTGATTACTCTCATAAGGCGCAAGCTTGCCAGGGCGAATCTCACTGGACGGCTTCGCTTTGTTGATATCAATTTGATCGGCAATGGATTTGGCATAGGCTTTATTGGTCAGTGCCTGCCACGGGACTTTGACAAAATCCGGGTCGCCAAGATATTCCGAGCGGTCGGCGTAGGCGTATTTCTCCGCTTCTGCCATGATTTGCATCGCATCGGCGCTGCCAAAGCCGTATTTCTTCATATCGAAGTTTTCCAGAATATTGAGGATTTGTACGATATGGATCCCGCCGGAGGATGGCGGTGGCATGGAGTAAACCTGATACCCGCGATAATCGCCGCTTATCGGAGTGCGTTCGACCGCTTTATAGGCCGCTAAATCTTCTTTAGTGATCAAGCCACCGTTTTTCTGCATCTCCTGGGCGATCTGTTCCGCAATCGTGCCTTTATAGAATTCGTCCGGGCCGTTTTCAGCAATCATCTCCAGGCTCTTTGCCAGGTTCGCCTGCACCAGCGTGTCGCCCTTTTTCAGCGGTTCGCCCTCTTTCCAGAAGATAGCTTTGCTGTTTTCGTGATTCGGCAACACTTCGCTACCGTAGGTTTTGAGATCGTCTGCCAAAGCATCGTTAACGATAAAACCATCGCGTGCCAGTTTGAACGCGGGCTGCACCACTTTGTTCAACGGCATAGTGCCGTACTTATCCAACGCCAGCGAGAAACCAGCGACCGTACCTGGTGTGCCGGAAGCCAGATGCGAAGTGAGTGATTTTTTGCTGTCCGGGTTGCCCTGGTCATCAAGGAACATATCGCGGGTCGCTTTAGCGGGTGCCATTTCGCGGAAATCGATAGCGGTGGTATTGCCATTTTTCGAGCGGATCAGCATAAAACCACCACCGCCCAGATTCCCTGCCTGCGGATGCGTTACCGCCAGCGCGTAGCCCACCGCCACGGCGGCATCAACGGCATTCCCGCCCTCCTTGAGAATATCCACCCCCACCTGAGTGGCAGTGGCGTCCACAGACGCTACCATTCCCTGTTTCGCGCGTACCGGGTGGAAGACATCTTCCTCCACACCATACGAGACGGGCGGCGCAGGAGGCGCGGCGGCGGCGCTAAAACAACTTCCTGAGAGCAGAGCAGCAATGGCCACCCGGCGTAAAAACGTCGGTTTTATCATCGTTATTCTCCAGAGATTAAGGGGCAACCCCAGCTAAGCCTGGTATATAACTCTGAATTAATCATCGTTTTGTCGGGAAGCGAGTAAACTTAAAGGATATCTTCAGAGGAGGATACGCGATGAAACGACTTCTGATTCTTACGGCACTCCTGCCGTTTGTCGGCTTTGCACAGCCCATTAATACTCTGAACAACCCTAACCAGCCGGGGTATCAGATACCCAGCCAGCAGCGGATGCAAACCCAGATGCAGACTCAGCAAATCCAGCAAAAAGGGATGCTGAATCAGCAACTGAAAACGCAAACTCAGTTGCAACAGCAGCATTTAGAAAACCAGATAAACAATAATTCTCAGCGGGTGTTGCAGTCACAGCCGGGGGAGCGAAATCCCGCCCGGCAGCAAATGCTGCCCAACACCAACGGCGGGATGTTAAACAGCAACCGTAATCCGGATAGTTCGTTGAATCAGCAGCATATGCTGCCGGAGAGGAGAAACGGCGACATGCTGAATCAGCCCAGCACGCCGCAGCCTGACATTCCGTTGAAAACTATTGGGCCGTAAAGTTCGGACCAATCACGTCAATCGCATCGGTACAGATGCAATCCACGCCCCAGCGCAGCAACTCTGCCGCGCGCTGGGGTTTATTGACGGTATAAACCAGAATCCGCAGTCCGGCGTCTTTCAACTGCATCACTCGCACTTTATCGAGTAACTTATGATTGAGATGAATAGAGACGCAGCCCAGCCGCGCGGTCAGTTCGCGCCAGTCGTCGCGCCACTCATCAAGCAATAAACCACGCGGCAGTTCCGGTGCCGCCAGCTGTGCAGCTTCTAAAGCATCAATCTCAAACGATGACAGCAGCGGCGGCGTCATACCGGCCCACAGTTGGCGTGCCGCCAGCGCCACCATTTTGCCCGTTAATGGTCCAGTGCCAGTGGTGGGTTTGATTTCGATATTCGCCATCATCCCGTGTTCGCGACAGCGTTCCGCCACCTGCGAAAGCAACGGCAGCGACTCACCTTTAAACGCTTTGCTGTACCAACTGCCCGCATCCACGCGCAGTAAATCCTGCCAGTTCAGTTCACCCGCGACGCCCCAGCCGTTGCTGGTGCGTTCGAGATTGTCGTCATGGAGCAGGAAGATCTCGCCATCTTTCGATAACTTCGCGTCAAATTCGATCATCTTATGACCGTATTTTGCCCCGACGTCGATTGCCGCCAGGGTGTTTTCCGGGGCCAGCTTACCGCCGCCACGATGAGCGACGATGCGGGGATAAGGCCAGTTACTCATACTCGTTGTCCTGTTTCACCATCAAAAAGATGCAGCTGATTTTCCGCCAGATGCAGCCACAGCGTGCTGCCTGCCGTCGGGCGCTCCTGATGCGCCAGTCGCACCACCAGCTTCTGCTCGCCCCAGCGTCCGTGCGCCAGGTTATCTGCGCCGAGGATCTCCAGCGTGTCCATCACCAGCGGTACGCCGCCTTCTGCCTGCGAGCTTAGCGCAATATGTTCCGGGCGAATGCCGAGAGTCATTTTACGCCCGGCATACTGACGGTAGCCACCGTTTAGCGGCAGCTCAATACCGCCGTCCAGTTCGAAATGCGTGCCTTCGTTATTCACGCGGCCTGTCAGCAGGTTCATCGCCGGACTGCCGATAAAACTCGCTACAAACAGGCTGGCGGGCTTTTCGTAGACTTCAACTGGTGTGCCAATCTGTTCGGCAACGCCGCCGTTCATCACCATTACTCGCTGGGCGAGCGTCATCGCTTCAACCTGATCGTGAGTAACGTAGAGTGAAGTCGTTTTCAGGCGACGGTGCAGCTGTTGCAGCTCAAGGCGCATCTGCACGCGCAGCTTGGCATCGAGGTTAGAGAGCGGCTCATCAAACAGGAACACCGCCGGATCGCGCACAATCGCGCGACCCATCGCCACACGCTGACGCTGACCGCCGGATAGCTCGCGCGGGCGGCGCTTAAGCAGGCCATCCAGCTCCAGAATGCGCGCCGCTTCTTTAACGCGCTCGGCTATTTGCTGCTTGCCCATGCCGCGAATTTTCAGCCCCCACGCCATGTTTTCTTCGACGCTCATATGCGGATAAAGCGCGTAGTTCTGGAACACCATCGCAATCCCGCGATCTTTCGGCTCCATTTCGGTCACGCGCTGGTCGTTGATCCAGATATCGCCTTCGGTCACCCGCTCCAGCCCGGCAACCATGCGCAGCAGCGTCGATTTCCCGCAGCCAGACGGCCCGACCATCACGATAAATTCGCCATCTGCCACATCAAGGGTCAGCGGTTTAATGACCTGGGTTTTGCCATCCCAGCTTTTGGTTACTGCCTGTAATTTCAGTCCTGCCATCTTATTTCTCACTATCGACCAGGCCGCGCACGAAGGCACGCTGCATCACTAAAACAATCACTACTGGTGGGATCAGGGTTAACAACATCGCCGCCATCACTGAGTTCCATTCCGTGGTGCCTTCGCCAGTGGCGATCATCCCTTTGATCCCTGCCACGGTGGTGCCGAGATCAACGTCGGTAATAATCAACAACGGCCACAAATACTGATTCCAGCCGTAGATAAAGGTGATCACAAACAGCGCCGCCAGATTAGTTTTGGAGAGCGGAAAAACGATGTCGCAAAAGAAGCGCATTGGCGATGCGCCGTCGATCCGCGCGGCTTCCACCAGCTCATCCGGCAGCGTCATAAAGAACTGGCGGAACAGGAAAGTAGCGGTCGCCGAGGCCATCAGCGGCAGCGTTAAACCGGCGTAGCTGTCGAGCATCTTCAGGTTGGCGATGACTTCCACCGTCGGGAAGATACGTACTTCAACCGGCAGCATCAGGGTGATAAAAATCATCCAGAAGAAGAGGTTACGTAGCGGAAAACGAAACCAGACAATGGCAAATGCCGAGAGCATCGAGACGGTAATTTTGCCGAGCGTAATGCTGAACGCCATCACAAAGCTGTTAAGCAACATCCGCCAGAACGGCGCGCTATTCGTACCTACCCCGTTAACCCAGATGTTGTGGATATTTTCCAGCAGATATGTGCCGGGGATGAGCGTCATCGGCGCGGCATAGACGGCCTGTTTATCCAGCGTCGCCGCGACAAACGCCACGTACAGCGGGAAGAGGATCACCGCGATCCCGAGGATCAGCATGGTATGGCTGAATATCGTCAGCCACGGACGGTTCTCAATCATTGGTAACGCACCTTGCTTTCAACATAGCGGAACTGCACCACCGTCAGCACGATGACGAGGAACATCAACACCACCGACTGTGCGGCAGACGAAGCCAGATCCAGTCCGGTAAAACCTTCGCGGTAGATCTTATAAATCAGCGTCGTGGTGGCCTGAACCGGCCCGCCGGACGTGGCGGCGTCGATCACCGGGAAGGTGTCGAAGAAGGCATACACCAGGTTCACTACCAGCAGGAAGAAACTCACCGGAGCGATAAGCGGCAGCGCAATCTTAAAGAAGCGGCGAATTGGGCCTGCACCGTCGATGGCTGCAGCTTCAATCAATGAACGGGGAATGGAGTGCAGCGCGGCATAGAAGAACAGAAAGTTGTAGCTGATTTGCTTCCACACCGAGGCAAACACCACCAGAAACATTGCCTGACCGCTGTTCTGCGCATGGTTCCAGTCATAACCGAACTCAGCGAGAAAATGGGTGATCAGCCCACGACCGGGGTTAAACAGGAAGATCCACAATACGGCGGCAACGGCGGGAGCCACGGCATACGGCAGCAGCATCAAGGTTTGATAGAAACGGCTGCCGCGCACGATGTACTCCACCAACGCCGCGAAGAACAGCGACACCAGCAAACCGCTGACGGTGACAAAGGTGCTGAATTTTATCGTCGTCCAGAAGGAGTCGAGATAGTAGCTGTCATGAAACAGCGCGACGAAGTTATCCAGGCCGACAAACTGGCTGGAGAAACCAAACGGATCGACGCTTTGTAGCGAGTACCACAACGCTTCGCCCGCAGGCCAGATAAAAAAGATAACGGTGATGATGAGCTGCGGCGCGACCAGCAGATAAGGCAGCCAGCGCGAGCGGAACACCGGACGGGATGATGACATTACGGTTAATTCCTGAACTGTGCCGGATGCGCTTCGCTTATCCGGCCTACACGCGATGCCAGGTCAGATAAGCGAAACGCATCCGACATTACACTGATTAAGACTTCGTCGATTTCTCAAAGCGGCGCAGCAACTGATTTCCACGCTCAACGGCGGTATCCAGTGCCTGCTGTGGTGTCTTCTTACCGGTCCACACGCTCTCCAGCTCTTCATCCACAATCACGCGGATCTGCGGCATGTTGCCCAGACGCAGCCCTTTGGTGAACGGCAACGGCGGCTTATTCAGCATCTGACGCGTCGCGGTATCCGCCCCTGGGTTTTTCTCGTAAAAGCCCTGCTCACGGGTCAGGTCATACGCTGCTTTGGTGATTGGCAGATAACCGGTTTTCTGATGCCACTCGGCAGCGTTTTCTGGCTTCGCGAGGAAGTCGAGGAACTTCGCCACGCCGGTATACGTTTCTTTATTTTTGCCCTGCATCACCCACAGGCTGGCCCCGCCGATAATGGCGTTTTGCGGTGCATCTTTCGCATCGGCGTCGTAAGGCATCATGCCTACGCCATAGTTAAATTTGGCGTACTCACGAATATTAGCGAGAGAACCGGAAGAGGCGGTGGTCATCGCGCAATCACCGTTATAGAACTTCTCGGTGGATTCATCCTTACGACCGACGTAGCTGAAGTCGCCCTTCTTGTTCATCTCCTCGAGCATGGCGATGTGTTTCACCTGCTCCGGCTTGTTGAACTCCAGCACCGCGTCCGTGCCGTCAAAGCCGTTGTTTTTGCTGGCAAACGGCAGACCGTTCCAGGCGCTAAAGTTTTCCAGTTGGATCCAGCCCTGCCAGCCGCTGGCGTAGCCGCACTTCATACCGGAGGCTTTCAGTTTCGCGGCATAGTCCGCCAGATCCTGCCAGGTTTTCGGCGGTTGTTCCGGGTCTAATCCTGCTTTCTTGAAGGCGTCTTTGTTGTAATAGAGAACGGGGGTCGAGCTGTTGAATGGCTGGGAGAGTAAGTGGCCCGTTTTGCTGTCGGAGTAGTAACCGGAAACCGTCGGCACAAACTGCGACTCATCGAATTGAATCCCCGCCTCTTTAAACACGTCATATACCGGTTTAATGGCTTTCGATGCCATCATGGTGGCGGTGCCAACTTCATAAACCTGCAAAATAGCCGGAGCGTTGCCGGTACGAAATGCGGCAATCCCCGCGCTTAAATTCTGTTCGTAGTTGCCTTTATAGGTCGGTACAATTTTGTAATCCGGATTTTCGGCGTTAAAACGTTGGGCCAGAGAATCCACCTCTTTACCCAGTTCCCCTTCCATAGAATGCCAGAACGGAATGGTCGTCACTGCCTGTGCATTCCCCATTAACGCCAGTCCGAGCGCCAGTGCTGAAGCTGTATAATGTAACGGTTTCATCGTTTATCTCTCTTGTTGTACCGAATGCGCGAATTCACGCGTTTTATGCTCGCGGGGTAACATGACATGCTCGAATTACAGAAAAATAACTTTTTTGTTACATTTGTAAGATAGTAAGGTGTCAGAAAGATGACAAGGCGGTGACGGCGTGGGTGAGGGAAAATGGGAGATGGGGCACGGATAAGCGGAAAATAGAAGGTCTGAATCAAACTCTACAGATTACTCATCGTTTCATGCCGGATGCGGCGTAAACGCCTTATCCGGCCTACAAGATCGTGCAAATTCAATATATTGCAACTCACCCAGTAGGCCTGATAAGCGCAGCGCATCAGGCAATTTTACATTTGTCACCTGTCTCAAAGGAGTCTTTTGACGCCTTATCAATCAACGTGTTATTACCCGCCTAAATACGCACTTCTCACTGCTTCGTTCGCCAGCAGCGCGTCGCCGGTATCGGAGAGCACCACATGGCCGTTTTCCAGCACGTAGCCGCGATCCGCCAGCTTTAGCGCCTGGTTGGCGTTCTGCTCGACGAGGAAGATAGTCATCCCCTGCTCGCGCAGCTGCTCGATGGTGTCGAAAATTTGCTGGATGATAATCGGCGCAAGACCGAGCGATGGCTCATCAAGTAGCAGCAAACGCGGGTTGCTCATCAGCGCGCGACCAATCGCCAGCATTTGTTGCTCACCGCCGGACATGGTGCCTGCCCGCTGAACACGGCGCTCATGCAGACGTGGAAACAGTTCATACACCCACTTTATGCGCTCCTGGAACTGGTCGCGTTCGGCAAAAAAGCCGCCCATCGCCAGGTTCTCTTCCACCGTCATCCGCGAGAAGACGCGACGCCCTTCCGGGACAATCGCTACCGCTTCGCGCATGATTTTCGCCGTCTGCCAGTCGGTAATGTCTTTATCATCAAACACAATTCGCCCGCTGGTAGCGCGCGGATCGCCGCATAACGTGCCGAGCAAGGTGGTTTTCCCCGCCCCGTTCGCGCCAATGAGGGTGACAATCTCGCCCTGATTGATATGCAGGCTCACCTCATGCAGCGCCTGGATTTTGCCGTAGTGGGCGCTGACTTTGTCAAAGGACAACATGACTTTTTCCATCTTATGCCTCACCTAAATAGGCACGGATCACGTCCGGGTTATTACGGATTTGCTCCGGCGTACCGTTTGCCAGTGGCGTCCCCTGATTGACCACATAAATTCGGTCTGAAATCCCCATCACCAGCTTCATATCGTGTTCAATCAACAAGATAGTGGTGTTGTGATGATTGCGCAGTTCGGCAATCAGCTCATCCAGCTCTTTGGTTTCTTTTGGGTTAAGACCTGCCGCCGGTTCGTCGAGCATTAAAATCTCCGGCTGCGTCACCATGCAGCGGGCAATCTCCAGACGGCGTTGGTCACCATAGGCCAGGTTACTCGCCTGACGGTTGGCGTGTTCCAGCAAACCAATGCGCTCAAGCCAGGTGGCGGCGCGGTCGAGCGCTTCGCTCTGGGCGCGACGGAAAGAAGGCGTTTTCAACAGGCCAGAGAACAGCCCGGTTTTCAGTTGCTGATGCTGCGCCACCAGCAGGTTTTCAATTACCGTCATTTCACGGAACAGACGCACATGCTGGAAGGTGCGCACCACGCCCATGCGGGCAATTTGCTGCCCCGGTAAACCTTCAAGATGCTGATCGCGCAGTAAAATGGTGCCGCCGGTGGGTTTGTAGAAACCGGTCAGGCAGTTAAAAACCGTGGTTTTTCCGGCACCGTTAGGGCCGATTAACGAGACGATCTCCTGCGGGTACAGTTCAAGATTGACGTTGTTCACCGCCAGCAGGCCGCCGAAGCGCATCATCAGGCCGTTCACAGATAATAATGGCTGACTCATGCCTGCTCTCCTTTCGCTGCGCCGTTTTTCAGCTTCAGTTGCGGGCGCGTCATGGGCAGCAAGCCCTGCGGACGCCAGATCATCATCAGCACCATCAAACCACCGAGCATTAACATGCTGTATTCGTTGAAATCACGCATCAACTCGCGCGACACCACCAGCAAAATTGCCGCCAGAATCACCGCAAACTGCGATCCCATACCGCCGAGCACCACTATCGCCAGTACAAACGCCGATTCAGCAAAGGTGAAGGATTCCGGGCTGACAAAGCCCTGGCGCGCAGCAAACAGCGTTCCGGCAAAACCGGCAAACGCGGCACTGATGGTAAAAGCGGTCAGCTTGATACGACGCGGGCTTAAGCCCAGCGAACGGCAGGCGATCTCATCTTCACGCAACGCTTCCCACGCACGCCCCAGCGGCATCCGCAGCAGGCGGTTAATGACAAACAGGCTTAGCACCACCAGCAGCAACGCCACCAGATACAGGAAGATGACGCGATCGGAGGGATCGTATTTCAGGCCAAAGAAATTACTGAACGTGTCCCAACCGCCTTCACGGGCGGTACGGCTGAACTCAAGGCCGAAGAAAGTCGGTTTCGGGATCTGACTGATTCCGTTCGGGCCGCCGGTAATTTCGGTGTTATTGAGCAGCAATATGCGCACAATTTCGCCGAAGCCGAGGGTAACGATCGCCAGATAATCACCACGCAGACGCAGCACCGGAAAGCCGAGCAGGAAGCCCGCCGCCGCTGCCATTAACCCGGCAATCGGCAGACAGGTCCAGAAGCCCAAGCCGTAATAGTGATTGAGCAGCGCAAAAGTGTAAGCGCCGATGGCGTAAAAACCGCCGTACCCCAGCACCAGCAGGCCGGAAAGCCCTACCACCACGTTCAGCCCGAGGCCGAGGATAATGTAGATCATGGTCAGGGTGGCGATATCCACCGTCCCGCGTGAAACCATAAACGGCCACGCCACCGCAAGCACCAACAGCGCCACGAGGAACAGTTTCTGCTTCACCGTGGAGCCATCAATCGCGGGCAGAATAAACTTCGGCCCGGAAACGCTTTTCAACCCTTTCTGGAAAGCAGGTCGCAAAATCTGGAAGAAAAAGACCACCGCCGTGCCGATAAACACCCACTGCCAACGGACATCCGAAGCCGTGTCGACCACCAGTTTGGTGCCGTCCAGCTCCAGCTGTACGCCCATAAAGACGCCAGCGAGGATAAAGAACATCGCGGCAGAGAGCAGCGCCATTGCAATATGCATCGGTTTCATACTTTCTCTACCTCCGGGCGCCCCAGAATACCGGTCGGCATCACCAGCAGTACCAGGATCAGCAGGGCAAATGAGACCACATCTTTATATTCCGTACTCAGATAGGCAGAAGAGAGCGCCTCCGCAATCCCCAGGATCAGCCCGCCAATCATCGCCCCCGGAATGCTGCCAATCCCGCCGAGCACCGCCGCGGTAAAGGCTTTCATCCCGGCCATAAAGCCGATGTAGGGGTTAATCACACCGTAGAACTGACCGAGCAGCACACCCGCCACCGCCGCCATCGCCGCGCCAATCACAAAGGTCAGCGCAATCACCCGGTCGGTGTTGATGCCAAGCAGGCTCGCCATTTTCAGATCTTCCGCGCAGGCACGACAGGCGCGCCCCATACGGGAATAGCGAATGAAAATCGTCAGCGCCAGCATGGCGAGGAAGGTAACAATCCAAATCACCGCCTGCATGGTAGTAATAGAGGCAGAGAAGTTTTCGCTATGGCCCACCACCCACTGCCCGTTAAACAGACTGGGCAGCGCCACGTCACGCGAACCTTCGGTCAGGCTAACGTAGTTTTGCAGGAAGATGGACATGCCGATTGCCGAGATGAGCGCAATCAGGCGCTTAGAGTTACGCACCGGGCGATAGGCTACCCGTTCGATACTCCAGCCGTAGGCGCTGGCAATGACGATTGCGCCGACGAATCCCGCCGCCACCAGCAGCCAGCCGGTATCAATGCCCATCATCATCAGCGCGGCGATGATCATAAATGAGACGTAGCTGCCAATCATATAAACCTCGCCGTGGGCGAAGTTGATCATGCCGATAATGCCGTAAACCATGGTGTAGCCGATGGCTATCAGCGCGTAGGTACTGCCCAGCGTGACGCCGTTAAACATCTGCTGCAAGAAATACAAAAACTGCTCAGACATAAGGTAACCTTTCTAAACCCGCCCGCATTTTACGGGCGGTGGGATGATCACTTGGCTGCCGTGGATGAACCGTCGGCGTGCCACTGGAAGACACCAAAATCAAATCCCTTAAGATCGCCTTTTTCATCCCAGTTCAGCGGCCCAATCACGGTGTTTGCACCGTTAGCTTTTAAATCTTTCACCAGCGCCAGCGGCTCATCGCTGCCAGTACGCTCAAGGGCAGTCGCCAGAGATTGCACCGCCGCGTAGGTGATCCAGACATAAGGCCCGGACGGATCTTTCTTGTCTGCTTTCAGCGCATCAACGATGCCCTGGTTTGCCGGATCCTGGTCATAGCGTTTTGGCATAGTGACCAACATGCCTTCGGCAGCATCACCGGCAATATTCGACAATGATGCGTTACCCACACCTTCCGGCCCCATAAACTGAGTTTTCAGGCCAACGGAACGGGCCTGGCGCAGCATCTGCCCCATTTCCGGGTAGTAACCGCCGTAGTAAACGAAGTCGATGTTTTCTTTTTTCAGGCGGGCGATCAGCGCGGAGAAATCTTTCTCCCCGGCGGTAATACCGTCGAAGAAGACGACGTTGGCGTTAGCCGCTTTTAGCCCGTCCTGCACCGAACGCGCCAGCCCTTCGCCATACTGTTGTTTGTCGTGAATGATGGCGATGCGCTGGGGCTTCACCGTCTCAAGAATGTATTTTGCTGCCGTAGGCCCCTGGGAAGAGTCCAGCCCGGCAGTACGCATAATGTGTTGATAACCGCGTTGGGTCAGCTCCGGGTTGGTCGCTCCCGGCGAGATCATCAGAATACCTTCGTCTTCGTAGATATCTGACGCAGGTTGGGTAGAAGAAGAACACAGATGACCAATAACGTATTTAATGCCGTCGTTAACGATTTTGTTGGCGACCGCAACGGCTTGTTTCGGGTCGCAGGCGTCGTCATATTCCACGCCCACCAGCTTATCGCCTTTAATTCCCCCTTTGGCATTAATGTCTTTAATCGCCTGACGCGCGCCGTTAAATTCCATATCGCCCCACTGGGCAATCGGGCCGGACATCGCGCCGACAACGGCAACTTTAATATCGTCAGCCATAGCGGTGTGTGAAATTGCCAGTGCAATCATCCCTGCGATGATAGTTTTCGCATTCCGTTTCATAGTCAAAAATCCCCATTCGTGATGTTGTGTTGCTTTGTTTTTATGTGTTAACAAATCAGACTGTTCTTTTTTTATACTGCACTGTTTTTGCCTGTCTGATTAAGGGTTTAGCGCAGTATTTTGTGATAATAGTGATTAAAATCCCTATTTTTCAGTCGATTAAGAACAGATAATATTCTGAATTTATTGATAGATAAACAGAAAAAAGTGCCTTTGTCAGCATAAAATAACGGCACAAAGGGCGGAATAATTCACTACCATTCAGGGGATTATGCTGGGTATTTTTCATTCTCTAATGTTTTAACTTTGTAATTATTGCTGTTAAAAAATTAATCACCTGCCAAAAGAAATAAAAAAGAGAAAGCCTCCGATTAAATTATTTCGCTACACTGGTTCCACTTTTGTGATTTACACGGGTTACCCATGAAGCTGACCATCATTCGATTAGAAAACTTTAGCGACCAGGACCGGATTGGCCTGCAAAAAATCTGGCCGGAGTATTCCCCTTCCTCTTTACAGGTTGACGATAACCACCGTATCTACGCCGCGCGTTTTAACGAGCGCCTGCTCGCTGCCGTACGGGTAACCTTAAGCGGCACCGAGGGAGCACTGGATTCCCTGCGTGTGCGGGAAGTCACCCGACGTCGCGGTGTGGGGCAATATCTGCTGGAAGAGGTTTTGCGTAACAATCCTGGCGTTTCATGCTGGTGGATGGCGGATGCAGGCGTGGAAGATCGCGGTGTGATGACGGCGTTTATGCAGGCACTGGGATTTACGGCGCAACAGGGCGGCTGGGAGAAGCGTTAATCGCTCTGTGTGAAAAGCAGTTCGATGGATTTGGTTGGGAAAAATAACGCATTTTCGTTTTCTCCGACCAACGGGATAAAGCCCAGCGATTGATAAAACGTATGGGCTTTTTTATTCAGCGCCTCGACAAAAAGACCGTGAATACCTACCGCTAAAGAGGCTGACCAGACGACTTTCATGGCATGAGCAACCAGTGTTGCTCCCCATCCCTGCCCCTGTAATGAACGATCAATTGCCAGACGCCCAAGAGTAACGCTGGGAATATTTTTGTAGGGAATTTTTTTCTGTTTCGATTTCGAGGGCAATGCGGCTCGTTCAAAACAACTGCCGCATAATGTGTAATATCCCAGCACCTGACGTTCTGGAGTGTTGCGACAAAGGATATACGCTCGCAGAATTTTGTTGCGATGTTGACGAACGAGATGTGTCGTCAGAAAGAGATTTAACGCTTCCTCGCCGCAGTCGAATCGCTGTAGATCATAATCTGCATCATCGGTCAGAATCTCTATCGTCAGATCATCCATAAATTATTACATTCCCTGAAGACGTTTTGCCGCACGTTTTAGCTTTTCACCAGGTGACGGTGGATTACTCAGCGCATCCATCACCCGCGTCCAGGATTCCTCATTGAGGATCACCCGCCGATGCTGTTCAATCACTTCCGCAGCCCGCTGCGAAGCGCTGTTCAACATAAATTGGCTGACGGACTGATTAGATATCGCTGCCGCTTCCTCAATCATACTTTTGTCATCGTCAGTTAAACGCAGATCGATACGCTGCTTTTTAACAGCAGACATGTGAACTCTCCTGCTCCGTATAATATGTACGGTATGTCACCGTACATTAAGCATATCCTGGATTGTTTAATCTTTCTACAACCATTTCGACAAACACAAAAAAACCCGATGGCAGTTCAGCGCATCGGGCATTTTCATTTATCTATCTGTTACTTCGCATCGGTTGCCGTGCCGTTGGCGTGCCAGTCAAATACGCCGAACTCAAAGCCTTTCAGATCGCCTTTCTCATCCCACGTCAGCGGCCCCATCACGGTATCAACCGAGTTCGCTTTCAGGTATTTGGCGATTTCAGCCGGATCGTCAGACTGATTCAGGCCCGCCTGCAAAGATTGCAGCGCGGCGTAGGTGGTCCAGACGAACGCGCCACTTGGATCCTGTTTTTTCGCTTTGATGGCGTCAACAATGGGTTTGTTCGCCGGAACCTGATCGTAGTTCTTCGGCTTGGTCACCAGCAGCCCTTCCGCTGATTCGCCCGCAATGTTAGACAGCGAAACGTTAGCCACACCTTCCGGCCCCATAAACTGAGTTTTCAGCCCTGCCGCGCGTGCCTGACGCAGGATTTGCCCCATTTCCGGGTGATAACCGCCGTAGTAAACGAAGTCGATATTCTCTTTTTTCAGACGCGCCACCAGCGTTGAGAAATCTTTTTCCCCGGCGGTGATACCATCAAAGAACACCACGTTAGCATTGCCTTTCTTCAGGCCGTCCTGCACCGCTCGCGCCAGACCTTCGCCGTATTGCTGTTTGTCGTGAACGATAGCAATACGCTGCGGTTTCACTTTCTCAAGAATATATTTCGCCGCCGTCGGCCCCTGGTCGGAGTCCAGGCCGGTGGTGCGCAGGATCAGCTGATAGCCACGGGCGGTCAGCTCCGGCGCGGTTGCCGCTGGGGTGATCATTAAAATGCCTTCGTCTTCGTAGATGTCAGACGCAGGCTGCGTTGATGAAGAACAGAGGTGACCAATCACATATTTAATGCCGTCGTTAACGACTTTGTTCGCCACCGCAACCGCCTGTTTCGGGTCACAGGCATCGTCATATTTTACGATTTGCAGTTTGTTGCCTTTAATG
Organism: Escherichia sp. WS33; assembly: GCF_046486385.1. NCBI lineage: Bacteria > Pseudomonadati > Pseudomonadota > Gammaproteobacteria > Enterobacterales > Enterobacteriaceae > Escherichia > Escherichia sp. WS33. The sequence goes on from NZ_JBJQLJ010000006.1 coordinate 132,357, forward strand.
CCGCCTTTAGCGTTGATATCCGCAACCGCCTGCTCTGCGCCGGTAAACTCCTGGTCACCGTACTGCGCAACCGGACCGGACATTGCGCCCACGACCGCGACTTTAATATCTTCTGCCAGAGCCATATTGCTGAATGCCAGCGCGATACATCCTGCCAGTAACGCTTTACCCTTTATGTTCATCCTGAGAATCCCCATTCTTCTGGTTATTACGTGTGTTGTGGTGTTGTGATTCAGCACTTTATTTCGTTTTATGCATGACTACCCGTGCTTTAGCAGCATACTCTGCTAAAACATACCCCATTTTTATGATATTGGAATAGCTATTTTGACAGTTTATTAACAATCTGCGTGGGGATTGACGTTTTGCCGGAGGGGGAATTGATTATTGTAGAGGCCCAAAAAACAAAAACCCCGGATTCTCATCCAGGGTTCTCTGCTTAGTAGTAGAAATTACGCTTCAATGGCAGCGCGAAGTTTTTTCATCGCGTTCTTTTCCAGCTGGCGCACACGCTCGGCGGAAACACCGTAACGGTCAGCCAGTTCCTGCAACGTGGACTTGTTGTCTTCGTCCAGCCAGCGCGCACGGATGATGTCCTGGCTGCGTTCGTCCAGACCCTGCATCGCGTCGGTCAGACGGTTTGCCGCCTGCTCTTCCCAGTTATCATCTTCGATGCCGTCGGCAAAGTTAGATGATTTATCCTGCAGATAGAGCACCGGTGCCATCGGCTGGCTGTCGGAATCGTCGTCGGAAGACAGGTCAAAGGTCATGTCCTGTGCCGCCATACGTGATTCCATCTCACGAACGTCTTTGCTGGTTACGCCCAGTTCACGGGCCACCATTTCGACTTCATCCTGGTTAAACCAGCCCAGACGCTGCTTAGTTTTACGCAGGTTGAAGAACAGTTTGCGCTGCGCTTTGGTAGTCGCAACTTTGACGATACGCCAGTTACGCAGAACGTATTCGTGGATCTCTGCTTTGATCCAGTGGACGGCGAAGGAGACCAGGCGCACACCCACTTCCGGGTTGAAACGGCGCACTGCTTTCATCAGGCCGATGTTACCTTCCTGAATCAAATCCGCCTGTGGCAGGCCATAGCCCGCATAATTACGAGCAATATGAACAACAAACCGCAGGTGAGACAGGATCAGCGTTTTAGCTGCTTCCAGATCGCCATGGTAATGCAGCTTTTCAGCCAGCGCCCGCTCCTCGTCAGCCGACAACATCGGCCACGCGTTAGCTGCCCGGATGTAGGAATCCAGGTTGCCAACTGGGGCTAAAGCTAAACTTTGCATTTTGTCAGTCATTCAAATCCTCTCAATCGATATCTTCTGGCGCTTCAGTGGTAGCAACAACTGTGCCAGAGCTTAAGAGCAACGAGGTTATCATTCACTGTTTTATCAGACCGTGATTTTATCCACAAGTTCAATGCAAGCTTGTGAATAAATTACGCACAAAATGTGACATAGAGATGAAATACCGGGAAGAGACAACGGGGTCTCTTTCCCTGCTACGGAACCCATTGCAGGGAAAGAGTATAACACGCTTTTATTATTCAGGCGTAAAGTGGCGTAAATGTTGTACCGTGGCAAGCCACGCTGCCACCCAGCCAATCATAGAGCAAACCAGCAGCAACAGCAGGCATTCATCGAACGATAAGCCATTGATATCAAACTTCGTTCCGAAAACCTGTGCCACTTCTGCAACCGCCGATGACAAACGCAGTACCAGAATTTCTGACAAAATTAATGACAGCAATGCGCCAGAAAATCCCAGCAATGCGCCTCCGTACAGGAACGGGCGCAGGATGAAACCATCCGTCGCACCAATCAGTTTCTGCACGTTAATGGAGTCACGGCGAGCAAAGATGCTCAGACGCACACTGTTGCCGATGACGAGGAACACTGCTGCCACCATCAACACGCCGATCATCGCGGAAACGCGCCCGACCAGCCCGGTCAACGCCGCCAGACGGGCAAACCAGCTGTCATCCATCCGCACTTCGTCAATGCCGTTAATCTGGGTGATACGATCACGCAGCGTATTCAGTGATTCCGTCCCCTGAAAATCGAGTTTCGGGATCACCACCGCCACTGCCGGAAGCGGGTTTTCTTCCAGCATATCCAGCGCACCACCAAAACCAGACCAGTTACGGAACTCGCCCAGTGCGTCTTCACGAGAAAGATAGTTCACTTTCTCCACGCCCTGCTCGGCCTGTAGCTGTGCTACCACGCCTGCTGCGGCGTCATCGTCCAGCGTTTTTTGCAAGTAAACAGTGATTTGCGGTGACGGATAATATTGCGTCGCCGCCTGGTTAACGTTTTTGTACACCATATAACAGACACTGGGCAGCGTCAGGGAGATGGCGATAACCATCACCGTTAAAAACGTGGCGAACGGTTTGCTTTTCAGATCCTGCAATGCGCCGTGGAAGGCATAGCGCACCTGTTCGTTGAAAACGTTGGTTTTGCGATTTACCGGTTTTGGCGAGGATTTCGCGCGTTTTGGCGCGTTACGACCGCCGTCGCCAGAGCCGCCGACCGATTTACGGAAGCGATCCAGACGCCCGCCAAACTGCCGAATATGATTGATTGCATCGCGCTTATTCATGGCCCACGCCTCCATGCAAGTGACCATCGCTCAGGGTGAGCATGCGATAGGAACGCCGCGAGATCAGGTTGATGTCGTGCGTTGCCATCAATACGGTTACCCCAACGCGGTTAAACTCTTCAAACAGACGTAGAATCCCTTCCGACAACGCGTCGTCCAGGTTACCAGTCGGTTCGTCCGCCAGCAGTACCGCGGGCTTGTTCACCACCGCGCGGGCAATGCCAACACGCTGTTGTTCACCGCCAGAAAGCTGAATAGGGAAGTTCTTCGCTTTGTCCAGTAGCCCGACTTTATCCAGTGCCGCCGACACCCGGCGACGAATATCGTCACCGCTGGCACCGGCGATAATCAGCGGGATTGCCACGTTATCGTAGACAGTACGGTCCATCAGTAGATGGTGATCCTGGAAAATCATGCCAATCTGGCGGCGCAGAAACGGAACTTCACGGTTTTTCAGACGCGTGATGTCATGGCCGCTAAACCAGATTTTCCCGGCGCTGGGCCGCTCAATCCCACAGATCAGCTTCAGGAGGGTACTTTTCCCTGCGCCGGAATGACCGGTCAGAAACGCCATCTCACCCGGCTGCATATGGAACGTAACGCCCTGCAGCGCCTGTCTCCCACCGAGATAAGCCTTGCTGACATGTTCAAAGCGAATCATTGTTAATCCTCTCGGGCAAAAAGTGCCTCTATAAAGTCGTCCGCCTTAAACGGACGCAAATCCTCAATACGTTCGCCGACACCAATGTAGCGGATAGGGATACCAAACTGGTCAGCCACCGAGAAAATTACCCCGCCTTTCGCCGTGCCGTCCAGTTTCGTTAGCGTGATGCCGGTTAAGCCAACAGCTTCATGGAACAGTTTGGCCTGGCTTACCGCGTTCTGCCCGGTGCTGGCATCGATAGTCAGCATAACTTCATGCGGCGCTTCAACGTCGAGTTTCTTCATCACGCGGACGATTTTCTTCAACTCTTCCATCAGGTGCGATTTGTTCTGCAGGCGTCCGGCGGTATCGGCAATCAGGACGTCGATATTACGCGCTTTAGCGGCCTGAATGGCGTCGAAGATAACAGAGGCGGAATCCGCACCGGTATGCTGGGCAATCACCGGAATATTGTTGCGCTGCCCCCAGACCTGAAGCTGTTCAACCGCTGCTGCACGGAAAGTATCGCCCGCCGCCAGCATCACCGATTTACCCTGCTGCTCAAACTGACGCGCCAGCTTACCAATCGTCGTGGTTTTACCCACACCGTTGACGCCTACCATCAGGATCACGAACGGCGTTTTACCTTCAACATTCAGCGGCTCATCGACTTTCGCCAGAATCTCGCCCATCTCTTCTTTCAGCAGGCCATAGAGGGCCTCGGCATCACGAAGCTGCTTGCGGGATGCGCCTTCCGTCAGATTGGTGATGATTTTACGTGTGGTTTCCACGCCCACATCGGCGATCAACAGCTGTTCTTCCAGCTCTTCAAACAGATCATCGTCGATTTTTTTACCGCGGAACAGGCTGATAAATCCGGAACCGAGATTTTCTTTGGTTTTTAACAGGCTGCGTTTCAGGCGCGCGAAGAAACCTTCTTTGGTCGGTTTTTCCTGCTCCTGGGCAATTTCTTCAACCGGCTGCTCTTCTTCTGCCGGAGGAACCACTATCACCGCTTCTTCTGCCGCTTCGGCAGCCAGCGCCTGTGCTTCCAGCTCTTCGTCGGTGATTTCTTCTTTAGCCGCTTCTTCTTCCGCCGCTTCGACAATCTCTACGGTTTCCGCTTCAGCCTGCCACTCTTCTGGCGAAACCTCTTCGGCGTTGACGTCTTCCGGCAACGGCAGCTCTTCACGTTCGATAGCCACTGGCTCCGGCGTTTCTTCTACGACCGGTTCCGGTTGTGCAACGACTTCCGCTTCAGGCTGCGCTTTTTCACTTTCAGCAACCTGTTCAGTGACTTCCACAACGTCGGCAGCAAAAGTTTCCGCCTCGGCCTCAGTATGCGCCTGCGGCTGCTCTTCGACGGCTTGTTCAGAAGCCTTCACAGGCTCTTGCGCCTGAACGATTTCTTCTACAACCGTTTGTTCATTCTGAACTTCTGTCTCTTTTTCCGGGGTCTGCTCTTTTTGACCAAAGCCCAGCCAGGAAAAAAAGCCACGTTTTTTTTCTTTCGCCATTTGCGACTACACTCCTCGCTGTTGCTTCATGGCACAGCGTTAACGCTATGTACATAGCAGCTAAAAAAATGATGAAATAGTCTATCACTTAACTTAATTCACATCACCGCCTGCAAGTATGTGTTATCTGGCGGATTGAGCAATTTATCATGAAAAAACCGAATCATTCCGGCAGCGGCCAAATCCGCATTATTGGCGGGCAGTGGCGAGGCCGTAAACTCCCGGTTCCTGATAGCCCAGGTCTGCGCCCCACCACCGACCGCGTACGCGAAACGTTGTTTAACTGGCTGGCTCCGGTCATTGTTGACGCCCAATGTCTGGATTGCTTCGCCGGGAGCGGCGCGCTGGGGCTGGAAGCGTTGTCGCGCTATGCTGCGGGGGCCACGTTGATTGAGATGGATCGCGCGGTTTCTCAGCAGTTAATTAAGAATCTGGCGACACTAAAAGCAGGCAATGCACGCGTGGTGAACAGCAACGCAATGTCATTCCTGGCGCAAAAAGGCACACCGCATAATATCGTGTTTGTCGATCCACCGTTCCGCCGTGGCTTGTTAGAAGAGACGATAAATTTACTGGAAGATAACGGCTGGCTGGCTGACGAAGCCCTGATTTATGTCGAAAGCGAAGTCGAAAACGGTCTGCCCACTGTTCCGGCAAACTGGTCATTACATCGGGAAAAAGTGGCGGGTCAGGTGGCTTATCGGCTGTATCAACGCGAAGCACAAGGAGAAAGTGATGCTGATTAATATTGGTCGTTTGTTAATGCTCTGTGTTTGGGGATTTTTAATCCTCAACCTGGTGCATCCCTTCCCACGTCCGCTGAATATTTTCGTTAACGTGGCGCTGATTTTTACCGTGCTGATGCATGGTATGCAGCTGGCGCTATTGAAATCCACTTTACCGAAAGATGGCCCGCAGATGACCACCGCCGAAAAGGTACGGATTTTCCTTTTCGGCGTGTTTGAACTGCTGGTCTGGCAGAAGAAATTTAAAGTTAAAAAATAACCTTATTGTTCGCCTACAAAGCTGACAAAGCGCGTTCCTTTATAGCTCAGCGTACCTTTATCGCCCACTGTCAGGGCGTGGTACTGCTGGGCGTCGAGGCGAAACGTCTGCTCCATTCCTCCGCTTTGCGGTTTGAAGCTTGCCTCATAGCGCATACTGGTGCCTGCCGGAGTCACTTCCTGCTGGCGCGAACGGCGATCGTTAATCGGTTTTTCCCGCTTGTTGCTCACCAACACCAGCTTTTGCTGGAGTGGTGCCATATCATTATCAGCTTTTTCCCGTCGTTGTTGCATAAAACGAAACGATGCGGCGACGATGATTAAGCCAATGATAACAATAAAGAAAAGAGGTGGTTTGCTCATCTTTATCCCTCATCGGAAAATGCGGAATTAAGCATACCCTGCCAGTTATGGTGTTGTCATCCGTCCACCCTCGCCACTAAACTGGAAGCAAGACCGTAGGCATTCCGCTTACGAAAAAATAACGAATTCAAGGAACTAAGATGCTTTGGTCGTTTATCGCTGTCTGTCTTTCCGCATGGCTATCTGTGGATGCATCGTATCGTGGGCCAACCTGGCAACGCTGGGTATTTAAACCATTAACCCTTCTTCTCCTGCTGTTACTGGCCTGGCAAGCGCCGATGTTCGACGCCATTAGCTATCTGGTGCTGGCGGGGCTGTGCGCCTCACTGCTGGGCGATGCGCTAACCCTGTTGCCACGTCAACGTCTGATGTACGCCATCGGCGCGTTTTTCCTCTCGCACCTGCTGTACACCATCTATTTCGCCAGTCAGATGACGCTCTCTTTCTTCTGGCCTCTGCCACTGGTGCTGCTGGTTCTGGGCGCGCTGTTACTGGCGATTATCTGGACGCGGCTGGAAGAGTATCGTTGGCCTATCTGCACGTTTATCGGCATGACGCTGGTGATGGTGTGGCTGGCAGGTGAACTGTGGTTCTTCCGTCCGACCGCTCCGGCGCTCTCTGCGTTTGTCGGCGCTTCGTTGCTGTTTATCAGTAACTTTGTCTGGCTGGGTAGTCACTATCGCCGACGCTTCCGTGCGGATAACGCGATTGCTGCGGCCTGCTACTTTGCCGGTCACTTCCTCATCGTCCGCTCGCTGTATCTCTGATAAAACTTGACTCTGGAGTCGACTCCAGAGTGTATCCTTCGGTTAATGAGAAAAAACTTAACCGGAGGATGCCATGTCGACTCCTGACAATCACGGCAAGAAAGCCCCTCAATTTGCTGCGTTCAAACCGCTAACTGCGGTACAGAACGCCAACGACTGTTGCTGCGACGGCGCATGTTCCAGCTCGCCAACGCTCTCTGAAAACGTCTCCGGCACCCGCTATAGCTGGAAAGTCAGCGGCATGGACTGCGCCGCCTGTGCGCGCAAGGTAGAAAATGCTGTGCGCCAGCTTGCAGGCGTGAATCAGGTGCAGGTGTTGTTCGCCACCGAAAAACTGGTGGTCGATGCCGACAATGACATTCGTGCACAAGTTGAATCTGCGGTGCAAAAAGCAGGCTATTCCCTGCGCGATGAACAGGCCGCCGAAGAACCGCAAGCATCACGCCTGAAAGAGAATCTGTCGCTGATTACGCTAATCGTGATGATGGCAATCAGCTGGGGTCTGGAGCAGTTCAATCATCCGTTCGGGCAACTGGCGTTTATCGCGACCACGCTGGTTGGGCTGTACCCGATTGCTCGTCAGGCATTACGGTTGATCAAATCCGGCAGCTACTTCGCCATTGAAACGTTAATGAGCGTAGCCGCTATTGGTGCGCTGTTTATTGGCGCAACGGCTGAAGCTGCGATGGTGTTGCTGCTGTTTTTGATTGGCGAACGACTGGAAGGCTGGGCCGCCAGCCGCGCACGTCAAGGGGTCAGCGCGTTAATGGCGCTGAAACCAGAAACCGCCACGCGCCTGCGTAACGGTGAGCGGGAAGAGGTGGCGATTAACAGCCTGCGCCCTGGCGATGTGATTGAAGTCGCCGCAGGTGGGCGTTTGCCTGCCGACGGTAAATTGCTCTCACCGTTTGCCAGTTTTGATGAAAGCGCCCTGACCGGAGAATCCATTCCGGTGGAGCGCGCGACGGGCGATAAAGTCCCTGCTGGAGCCACCAGCGTAGACCGTCTGGTAACGCTGGAAGTGCTGTCAGAACCGGGTGCCAGCGCCATTGACCGGATTCTGAAACTGATCGAAGAAGCCGAAGAGCGCCGCGCCCCCATTGAGCGGTTTATCGACCGTTTCAGCCGCATTTATACGCCAGCAATTATGGCCGTCGCCCTGCTGGTAACGCTGGTGCCGCCGCTGCTGTTTGCCGCCAGCTGGCAAGAGTGGATTTATAAAGGCCTGACGCTGCTGCTGATTGGCTGCCCGTGTGCGTTAGTTATCTCCACGCCCGCGGCGATTACCTCCGGGCTGGCAGCAGCGGCACGTCGTGGGGCGTTGATTAAAGGCGGAGCGGCGCTGGAACAGCTGGGTCGTGTTACTCAGGTGGCGTTTGATAAAACCGGTACGCTGACCGTCGGTAAACCGCGCGTTACCGCGATTCATCCGGCAACGGGTATTAGTGAATCTGAACTGCTGACACTGGCGGCGGCGGTCGAGCAAGGCGCGACGCATCCACTGGCGCAGGCCATCGTACGCGAAGCACAGGTTGCTGAACTCGCCATTCCCACCGCCGAATCACAGCGGGCGCTGGTCGGGTCTGGCATTGAAGCGCAGGTTAACGGTGAGCGCGTATTGATTTGCGCTGCCGGGAAACATCCCGCTGATGCATTTGCTGGTTTGATTAATGAACTGGAAAGCGCCGGGCAAACGGTTGTGCTGGTAGTACGTAATGATGACGTGCTGGGTATCATTGCATTGCAGGATACCCTGCGCGCCGACGCAGCAACTGCCATCAGTGAACTGAACGCGCTGGGGGTTAAAGGAGTGATCCTCACCGGCGATAATCCACGCGCAGCGGCGGCAATTGCCGGGGAGCTGGGGCTGGAGTTTAAAGCGGGCCTATTGCCGGAAGATAAAGTCAAAGCGGTGACCAAGCTGAATCAACATGCGCCCCTGGCGATGGTCGGTGATGGTATTAACGACGCGCCAGCGATGAAAGCTGCCGCCATTGGGATTGCAATGGGCAGTGGCACAGACGTGGCGCTGGAAACCGCCGACGCAGCATTAACCCATAACCACCTGCGCGGCCTGGTGCAAATGATTGAACTGGCACGCGCCACTCACGCCAATATCCGCCAGAACATCACTATTGCGCTGGGGCTGAAAGGGATCTTCCTCGTCACCACGCTGCTAGGGATGACCGGACTATGGCTGGCGGTGCTGGCAGATACCGGTGCGACCGTGCTGGTAACAGCGAATGCGTTAAGATTGTTGCGCAGGAGATAAGGCAAACCGATCGCAACATTGAGCGCGATCGGTCCCCTCGCTCCTCTGGGGAGAGGGTTAGGGTGAGGGGAAAAGGCGGCATCGAAGCCAATCTTTCCCCATCAACCGCCTTTACGAATCAAATAACGATAAGGCAGTCCATCCGTCTCTTTCGCAACCAGTTCGTGTTCCATAAAGGTACAAAACCCAGGAATATCGCGGGTCGTCGCCGGATCGTCGGCGATAATCAGTAAAGTTTCGCCAGGCTGCATATTGCGCACGGTTTTGCGCACCATCATCACCGGTTCCGGGCAGCGCAGGCCAAGCGCGTCGAGTGTGTGGTCAGGGCTGGAAAAGAGATCGGTCATTTTCTTCTCATCACTTAAAAAAACGGCGCTAGTTTACGCCCTGTGAGTCCGTAAGCAAACCAGGTTAACGATTGCGTGAAAATTAACCATTGCATTGTCAACGTAAAGCAGTATCATGCGGCGGCTCGAAAAAAGGGTAAGCACGTTATTATGTTAAGATAACAGACGTGTCGTACGTATTGGGTTCCCTCACCCCAATGGTTAATCAAAAAGGTACAATATGAACGTTTTCTCGCAAACTCAACGCTATAAGGCGTTGTTCTGGTTATCGTTATTTCATCTGCTGGTGATCACCTCCAGTAACTATCTGGTCCAGCTTCCGGTCTCCATTTTTGGTTTTCATACCACCTGGGGCGCGTTTAGTTTTCCGTTTATCTTTCTCGCGACCGACCTGACCGTGCGTATTTTTGGCGCACCGCTGGCCCGACGCATTATCTTCGCGGTAATGATCCCTGCGTTATTAATCTCCTATGTCATCTCGTCGCTGTTCTATATGGGTTCATGGCAGGGATTCGGCGCACTCGCCCACTTCAACCTGTTTGTCGCCCGTATCGCCACCGCCAGTTTCATGGCCTACGCGCTGGGGCAAATCCTCGACGTGCACGTTTTTAACCGCCTGCGTCAAAGTCGCCGCTGGTGGCTGGCACCGACAGCGTCCACACTGTTCGGTAACGTCAGTGACACGCTGGCCTTTTTCTTCATTGCCTTCTGGCGTAGCCCGGATGCCTTTATGGCTGAACACTGGATGGAAATCGCGCTGGTCGATTACTGTTTCAAAGTGTTAATCAGTATCGTTTTCTTCCTGCCAATGTATGGCGTATTACTCAATATGCTGTTGAAAAGACTGGCAGATAAATCCGAAATCAACGCTTTGCAGGCGAGTTAAAGGTTCGTTATCAGAGTTGTGATAAGATGGATGAATGAGCCGTTATGGCCGTTTATCGAAAGGAAGAAGTCAATGCGCAATCTGGTTAAATATGTCGGAATTGGCCTGCTGGTTATGGGGCTTGCGGCCTGTGATGATAAAGACACTAACGCTACGGCGCAGGGTTCGGTCGCGGAAAGTAACGCTACCGGGAATCCCGTCAACCTGCTTGATGGCAAGTTAAGTTTCTCGCTGCCAGCGGATATGACCGACCAGAGCGGTAAGCTGGGAACGCAGGCCAATAACATGCATGTCTGGTCCGACGCCACCGGGCAGAAAGCAGTCATCGTCATCATGGGCGATGATCCGAAAGAAGATCTGGCGGTGCTGGCGAAGCGTCTGGAAGATCAGCAACGTAGCCGCGATCCACAGCTGCAAGTGGTAACCAATAAAGCCATTGAGCTGAAAGGTCACAAAATGCAGCAGTTAGACAGTATTATCTCCGCGAAAGGCCAGACGGCGTACTCTTCCGTTATTCTGGGTAACGTGGGTAATCAACTGCTGACCATGCAAATTACGCTGCCCGCTGACGATCAGCAAAAAGCGCAGACCACCGCAGAAAACATCATTAATACGCTGGTTATTCAGTAAGTTTTAAGATGATGAGGCGGCCTCAGGGACGTGTTCCGGAGGCCGTTTTTTTAATCGCCACGTCAGTAATAACGCGATTGCGACCAGTCCCGCCGCCGCCAGATAAATCACCGGTACGCCCGCCCAGCTCATCACCAGCCCAGCCAGTGGTCCAGTCACGCCAAGCGATAAATCCATAAATACGGTGTAAGTTGCCAGCGCCGCCCCCTGATTTTGCTGCGGAACCGCTTTTACCGCCACTACACCCAATGCCGGGAACACCAGCGAAAACCCGGCCCCCGCCAGTAAGACGCCGATTTTCGCCATCCACGGCATAGTCGCCACGCCAACCAGTAGCAGGCCGATTATCTCAACGCTAAAGCAAATCATCGCTACGTTTAAGCCACCGATACGGTTAATGCCGTTAGGGAATAACAAACGCGTACCGACAAACGCACAGCTAAACAGCGTCAGCGCGAAAGCCGCACCGTCCCAACCTTTAGCGTCATAAAACAGCGTGATAAAGGTGGCGATGACGCCAAATCCGGCGGAAGCCAGTGCCAGCGCCATACCGTACAGCCAGACGCTCCCAAGCACCGCGCGAAACGGCAGCGGTTTGCCTTTACTGGCTTTTACCGTCGGACGCGGGATCGCCAACAAAATGGCCACCAGCGCCACGCCCATAATGATTAACGCTAACGCCTGCAAGCCGCCCCAGTGATAAAACACGACGCCTAACGGCGCACCCATCGCCATCGCCCCATAAGTGACAATGCCGTTCCACGAAATCACCCGCCCGATATGCAGCGAGCCAACCACGCCAACGCCCCACAGGGTCGATCCCGTTCCGGCAAAACTTTGCCCAATCCCAAGGATCACGCGTCCCTGGCAAAGTAATAACAGGCTGATGACGGGCAGACTGGCGGTTAATCCTGCCGTCAGATATCCCAGACCGCTCAAAAAGCAGCCGCATAAACCGAAGACGACAATCTTTTTGGGTCCCAGCAAATCGGCGTAACGTCCGGCATGAGGGCGGCTCAGCAAGGTGGCGAAGTATTGCAGGCTGATAACCAATCCTGCCCAAAAAGCGCTAAAGCCCATCACATCATGGACATAGCCCGGTAATACAGCGAGCGGCAACCCGATGGTGAGGTAGCTGGCGAAGTTAAACATGACAATGGAGACAATGCGCAAATTCAGGCGCAATCCGTTTAGCGCGGGTTCGGCTACGGGTTCGGGCATGAGGATCACCACATTTTTACAACAGTGTTTCATTTTTACCATGTGCTGACGTGAAAATCAGCAGTAAGAATCAGAATATTGCTGGCGTGACTCCCGCTACACTTAATACAAAAAGTCACAAGGAAGCCCCAATGGAAACCCCTCAACCCGATAAAACGGGCATGCACATTCTGCTCAAGCTGGCCTCGCTGGTAGTGATCCTCGCGGGCATTCACGCAGCGGCAGATATCATTGTGCAGCTGTTACTGGCGCTGTTTTTTGCCATCGTCCTCAACCCGCTCGTTACCTGGTTTATTCGACGGGGAGTAAAACGCCCCGTTGCCATTACGATTGTGGTGGTGGTGATGCTGATCACACTAACCGCGCTGGTCGGCGTACTGGCGGCATCGTTTAACGAATTTATCTCTATGCTGCCGAAGTTTAATAAGGAGCTGACGCGCAAACTTTTTAAATTGCAGGAGATGTTGCCTTTTCTTAATTTGCATATGTCGCCGGAGCGAATGCTGCAGCGGATGGACTCGGAAAAAGTGGTTACCTTCACCACAGCGCTAATGACCGGGCTTTCCGGGGCAATGGCGAGCGTGCTTTTGCTGGTGATGACCGTAGTTTTTATGCTGTTTGAAGTGCGCCACGTCCCTTACAAAATGCGTTTTGCGCTGAATAATCCACAGATTCACATCGCGGGATTACACCGCGCACTTAAAGGCGTTTCGCACTATCTTGCATTGAAGACGCTACTCAGTTTATGGACAGGTGTCATCGTCTGGCTGGGGCTGGAGCTGATGGGGGTACAGTTTGCGCTGATGTGGGCAGTACTGGCGTTTTTGCTTAACTACGTGCCCAATATCGGCGCGGTAATTTCCGCCGTACCGCCAATGATTCAGGTGCTGCTGTTTAATGGTATTTACGAATGTATTCTGGTCGGCGCATTGTTTTTAGTTGTCCATATGGTCATCGGCAATATTTTAGAGCCACGGATGATGGGCCATCGCCTGGGGATGTCCACCATGGTGGTATTTCTTTCATTGTTAATCTGGGGATGGCTGCTCGGCCCGGTAGGGATGCTACTTTCGGTGCCATTAACCAGCGTGTGTAAAATCTGGATGGAAACGACGAAAGGTGGCAGCAAACTGGCGATTTTACTGGGGCCGGGCAGACCGAAAAGTCGGTTACCGGGATGAGGCGACAAGTGATACGATACGCACTTTCATTTTCCATTAAACGTTGGCCCTGATATGTATCGGATAGTTCTGGGGAAAGTTTCGACCTTAAGCGCAGCTCCACTGCCACCGGGTTTACGCGAGCAAGCACCGCAAGGTCCACGACGCGAACGCTGGCTGGCGGGGCGTGCATTGCTTTCGCACACGCTTTCCCCGCTACCGGAGATCATCTATGGCGAACAAGGCAAACCTGCATTCGCGCCGGAAACGCCGCTATGGTTCAACTTAAGCCATAGCGGTGACGATATCGCTCTGCTGTTGAGTGATGAAGGCGAAGTCGGCTGCGATATCGAAGTGATTCGCCCGCGCGCCAACTGGCGCTGGCTGGCGAACGCCGTATTCAGCCTCGGGGAACACGCTGAGATGGACGCCGTGCATCCTGATCAGCAACTGGAAATGTTCTGGCGCATCTGGACGCGCAAAGAAGCCATCGTTAAACAGCGTGGCGGCAGCGCCTGGCAAATCGTCAGCGTAGACAGCACCTATCACTCCTCGCTGTCAGTCAGCCATTGTCAGCTTGAAAATTTAAGCCTGGCGATCTGCACCCCCACCCCCTTTACGCTCACCGCCGACAGTGTGCAATGGATCGATTCAGTTAACTGATCCGCCCACCCGACTGCCCATCTATTGATCCAGAACAGGTAATCAGTATGACGAATACTTAAAATCGTCATACTTATTTCCGCCACCTATTTTAATCCATTGGGGTTACCATGCTCTCCACACTCCGCCGCACTCTATTTGCGCTGCTGGCTTGTGCGTCTTTTATCGTCCATGCCGCTGCACCAGATGAAATCACCACCGCCTGGCCGGTGAATGTCGGGCCACTAAACCCGCACCTTTACACGCCTAACCAGATGTTCGCCCAGAGCATGGTTTATGAACCATTGGTGAAATATCAGGCAGACGGTTCGGTGATCCCGTGGCTGGCAAAAAGCTGGACTCATTCAGAAGATGGTAAAACCTGGACCTTCACCCTGCGTGATGACGTGAAATTCTCCAACGGTGAACCGTTCGATGCCGAGGCGGCGGCAGAAAACTTCCGCGCAGTGCTCGATAACCGTCAACGTCACGCCTGGCTGGAGCTGGCAAACCAGATTGTTGATGTTAAAGCACTCAGTAAAACAGAGCTGCAAATTACCCTGAAAAGCGCCTACTATCCTTTCCTGCAAGAACTGGCCCTGCCCCGTCCTTTCCGTTTTATCGCTCCCTCGCAGTTTAAAAACCATGAAACCATGAACGGAATTAAAGCGCCGATTGGCACCGGACCGTGGATTTTGCAGGAATCGAAACTGAATCAGTACGATGTCTTCGTCCGTAACGAAAACTACTGGGGCGAAAAGCCAGCGATTAAAAAGATCACCTTTAACGTCATCCCGGACCCGACTACCCGCGCGGTGGCGTTTGAAACTGGCGATATCGACCTGCTGTACGGAAACGAAGGGTTATTACCGCTCGATACCTTCGCCCGCTTTAGCCAGAATCCGGCTTACCACACCCAACTGTCACAGCCGATCGAAACCGTGATGCTGGCGCTCAATACCGCCAAAGCCCCCACCAACGAGCTGGCAGTACGTGAAGCTCTTAATTACGCGGTAAACAAAAAATCGCTGATTGATAACGCGTTATATGGCACCCAGCAGGTCGCCGACACCCTGTTTGCCCCTTCTGTGCCTTACGCTAATCTCGGCCTGAAACCGCGCCAGTACGATCCGCAGAAAGCGAAAGAGTTGCTGGAAAAAGCCGGTTGGACGCTGCCTGCGGGCAAAGACATCCGCGAGAAAAATGGTCAGCCGCTGCGCATTGAACTGTCGTTCATCGGCACCGATGCGTTAAGCAAATCGATGGCGGAAATCATTCAGGCTGATATGCGCCAGATTGGCGCAGATGTCTCGCTGATTGGCGAAGAAGAGAGCAGTATCTATGCTCGTCAGCGCGACGGTCGTTTTGGCATGATTTTCCACCGCACCTGGGGCGCGCCATACGATCCACACGCCTTCCTGAGTTCAATGCGCGTACCGTCGCACGCTGACTTCCAGGCACAGCAAGGATTAGCCGACAAGCCGCTGATTGATAAAGAGATCGGCGAAGTGCTGGCGACCCATGACGAAACGCAACGTCAGGCGCTGTATCGCGACATTCTGACCCGTCTGCATGACGAGGCGGTTTATCTGCCTATCAGCTACATCTCGATGATGGTGGTATCAAAACCGGAGCTGGGTAACATCCCCTACGCGCCGATCGCCACCGAAATTCCGTTCGAACAGATTAAACCGGTGAAACCTTAATGTTGCGTTACGTATTACGCCGCTTTCTGCTGCTGATCCCGATGGTGCTCGCCGCCTCGGTGATCATTTTTCTGATGCTGCGCCTCGGTACCGGCGACCCGGCGCTCGATTATTTGCGTCTGTCTAACCTGCCGCCGACGCCGGAGATGCTGGCCTCTACCCGCACCATGCTGGGACTGGATCAGCCGCTGTACGTCCAGTACGGCACCTGGTTGTGGAAGGCGCTGCATCTTGACTTTGGTATCTCATTCGCCAGCCAACGCCCGGTACTGGACGATATGCTGAACTTCCTGCCCGCCACGCTGGAACTTGCAGGTGCGGCGCTGGTATTAATTCTGCTCACTTCCGTACCGCTCGGTATCTGGGCGGCGCGCCACCGCGACCGTCTGCCGGATTTCGCCGTACGTTTCATCGCGTTTCTTGGCGTGTCGATGCCTAACTTCTGGCTGGCGTTTTTACTGGTGATGGCGTTTTCGGTGTATCTGCAATGGCTACCCGCGATGGGTTACGGCGGCTGGCAGCACATCATTTTGCCTGCGGTTTCCATTGCCTTTATGTCGCTGGCGATTAACGCGCGTTTACTGCGCGCCAGTATGCTGGACGTCGCCGGTCAGCGTCACGTCACCTGGGCGCGTCTGCGCGGCCTGAACGACAAACAGACCGAACGTCGCCACATCCTGCGCAATGCCTCGCTGCCGATGATCACCGCCGTGGGGATGCACATCGGCGAACTGATCGGCGGGACGATGATTATCGAAAACATCTTTGCCTGGCCGGGCGTCGGGCGCTATGCGGTGTCGGCGATTTTTAACCGTGACTATCCGGTGATCCAGTGCTTTACGCTGATGATGGTGGTGGTTTTTGTGGTCTGTAATTTGATTGTCGATTTGCTCAACGCCGCGCTGGACCCGCGCATTCGTCGTCATGAAGGAGCGCACGCGTGAACTTTTTCCTCTCTTCCCGCTGGTCGGTACGCCTGGCGCTGATCATTATCGCCCTGCTGGCGCTGATTGCGCTTACCAGCCAGTGGTGGCTGCCGTATGACCCTCAGGCTATTGATCTGCCGTCGCGCCTGCTTTCGCCGGATGCGCAGCACTGGCTGGGCACCGATCACTTAGGGCGTGATATTTTCTCGCGGCTGATGGCGGCGACCCGCGTGTCGCTCGGTTCGGTAATGGCCTGCCTGCTGCTGGTGCTGACATTAGGGCTGGTGATTGGCGGCAGCGCCGGACTGATTGGCGGACGCGTTGATCAGGCCACCATGCGCGTCGCCGATATGTTTATGACCTTCCCGACCTCGATTCTGTCGTTCTTTATGGTTGGCGTGCTCGGCACCGGGCTGACCAACGTAATTATCGCCATCGCCCTGTCGCACTGGGCGTGGTATGCACGCATGGTGCGCAGCCTGGTGATTTCACTACGCCAACGCGAGTTTGTGCTGGCGTCACGGCTTTCCGGTGCGGGCCATGTGCGGGTGTTTGTCGATCATCTGGCAGGCGCGGTGATCCCTTCGCTGCTGGTGCTGGCAACGCTGGATATCGGCCATATGATGCTGCACGTCGCGGGGATGTCTTTCCTTGGCCTCGGTGTGACCGCGCCGACCGCCGAATGGGGCGTGATGATTAACGACGCGCGCCAGTATATCTGGACCCAGCCGCTGCAAATGTTCTGGCCGGGGCTGGCGCTGTTTATCAGCGTGATGGCCTTTAACCTGGTGGGTGACGCACTGCGCGATCATCTGGATCCTCATCTGGTGACGGAGCACGCACACTAATGCCGCAACAGATTGAACTACGTAATATCGCGCTACAGGCCGCGCAGCCGCTGGTACACGGTGTATCGTTAACCCTGCAACGCGGGCGCGTGCTGGCGTTAGTCGGCGGTAGCGGCAGCGGGAAATCATTAACCTGCGCCGCGACGCTGGGCATTTTGCCCGCTGGCGTTCGCCAGACGGCGGGGGAAATTTTAGCCGATGGCAAACCGGTTTCGCCTTGCGCCCTGCGCGGCATCAAAATTGCCACCATCATGCAGAACCCGCGCAGCGCCTTTAATCCACTGCACACCATGCACACCCACGCGCGGGAAACCTGCCTGGCGTTAGGGAAACCCGCCGATGACGCTACGCTTACCGCTGCCATAGAAGCGGTGGGGCTGGAAAACGCCGCGCGCGTGCTGAAGCTGTACCCGTTCGAGATGAGCGGCGGCATGTTGCAGCGCATGATGATTGCGATGGCGGTGCTGTGTGAATCACCGTTTATCATCGCCGATGAACCGACCACCGACCTCGACGTGGTAGCACAGGCGCGCATCCTCGATCTGCTGGAAAGCATTATGCAAAAACAAGCGCCGGGAATGCTGCTGGTCACCCATGATATGGGCGTTGTGGCGCGTCTGGCGGATGACGTGGCGGTGATGTCACAAGGTAAAATTGTCGAACAGGGCGATGTAGAAACGCTGTTTAACGCCCCCAAACATACGGTGACGCGCAGCCTGGTTTCCGCTCATCTCGCCCTCTACGGTATGGAGCTGGCATCATGACCTTACTTAACGTCTGCGGCCTTTCCCATCACTATGCCCACGGTGGATTTAGCGGAAAACATCAACATCAGGCGGTGCTGAATAACGTTTCCCTGACCCTGAAAAGCGGCGAAACCGTCGCCCTGCTGGGACGCAGCGGCTGCGGAAAAAGCACCCTCGCGCGGCTGCTGGTAGGCTTAGAGTCTCCCTCACAAGGGAATATTAGCTGGCGCGGCGAACCGCTGGCGAAACTCAATCGCGCCCAGCGTAAAGCGTTCCGCCGCGATATTCAGATGGTATTTCAGGACTCCATCAGCGCCGTGAATCCGCGCAAAACCGTGCGCGAGATCCTGCGTGAACCGATGCGCCACCTGCTATCACTGAAAAAATCCGAACAACTGGCGCGCGCCAGCGAAATGCTGAAGGCGGTCGATCTCGATGACAGCGTTCTCGACAAACGCCCACCGCAGTTAAGCGGCGGCCAGCTCCAGCGCGTCTGCCTGGCTCGCGCGCTGGCGGTCGAACCGAAACTACTGATTCTGGATGAAGCCGTTTCTAACCTTGATCTCGTGTTACAGGCGGGCGTCATTCGCCTGCTGAAAAAGCTACAACAACAGTTTGGCACCGCCTGCCTGTTCATCACCCACGACTTACGCCTGGTGGAACGCTTCTGTCAGCGGGTGATGGTGATGGACAACGGACAAATCGTCGAAACCCAGGTGGTGGGAGATAAATTAACCTTTTCCTCTGACGCCGGACGTGTGCTACAAAACGCGGTATTACCCGCATTCCCCGTGCGCCGTCGCACCACAGAAAAGGTTTAACGCAAATGCAACGAGTCACCATCACGCTTGATGACGATTTACTGGAGACGCTGGACAGCCTGAGCCAGCGTCGTGGTTATAACAACCGTTCCGAAGCTATCCGCGATATTCTGCGTAGCGCCCTGGCCCAGGAGGCCACTCAGCAGCACGGCACGCAAGGTTTCGCGGTGCTCTCCTATGTGTATGAACACGAAAAACGCGACTTAGCCAGCCGCATTGTCTCCACCCAGCACCATCACCACGATCTCTCCGTCGCCACGCTGCATGTGCATATCAATCACGACGACTGTCTGGAAATCGCCGTGCTGAAAGGTGATATGGGCGACGTGCAGCATTTTGCCGATGACGTTATCGCCCAGCGCGGCGTGCGGCACGGGCATTTGCAGTGCTTGCCGAAGGAAGATTGAGTTATTTCTGAAACGAGGAAAGAAAAGATATTAACTGAACTTAATTTATAAAATTAAGTTCAGTTGCATAGATAGATCCTGTAAAGGCAGATATTCTGCGTAATGTACGCCGCTAAAATTTATAAATGATTCAAACGCTCATTCAGTGTTTCAATAATATAGGTATTAACAGAGACTTGTTGCTGCGCAGCCGCATTATTAAGGCGTTCACTCAGCGATTCTGGATAGCGTAACGTAAAGGTCTTAATCTTTTCTGTACGCGCATACGGCTCAATACCCGCAGCTTTACAATCCTCAAGATACTCTCGCAGGGAAAGTTCCCCTTCTTTTTGCAGCCCCTGAATGCTGTCAGAGACAAAATCACAATAACCTGACAAGCCCAGGAATTTGCCACGAAATGCATTCAGTTCTGGCACGTAAGTGATAACAGCAGGTTGCCCGGCAATCTCCATAGAGTTTGGCGTCTTCAGTTTGATCATGGTTTTACCCCTATACTTAGTAACCAGTCACGCACGCTTTCTACAGCGCCTTTATCGGTATCTGGCGACGGATGAGGCCGATGGAAACACGCAACGCTCATATTTAGTATGAACTTACAGCGCGACCCCCTACCTTCCTTAATTTCTCCGCCTAACGCTTTAACCAGAGATTCTATATCAGTCCATTTGATTCCTTGAGGTAAAGGTGATTTAAATAGCTGATCCAGTGTGTTTTTTTGTTTCTTTCGTAAAGCCTGTACCTGTGTTTACATGACATTCCCTTATGACTTCACTTTATGACATCACAGTATGAAGTCAAGTTTCCCTTCCTTACGCCATTGTCCCAATCGTCTTCCTGAATCGCAGCAGCGCGATGGTGAAAAACGCGCCGCCAATTGCCATCAGCGTCAGGAACTGCGGCCAGACGATTTCGAATCCGGCACCCCGGTAGAGAATGGCCTGCGCGAGGCTAACAAAGTGTGTCGTCGGCATGGTCAGCATAATGTCCTGCACCATCTGCGGCATACTTTCGCGCGGCGTGGATCCACCGGAAAGCATTTGCAGCGGCAGCAGCACCAGAATCACCAGCAGCCCCAGTTGCGGCATTGAACGCGCTATCGTCCCCATAAAAATGCCGATTGACGTGGTGGCAAACAGACTGAGCGCCACGCCCAGCATAAACAGCGGGATCGAGCCTTCAATCGGTACACCCAGCACGCCTTTCACCATCAGCACCAGTGATAATCCCGACACCACCAGCACCACCAGCCCCATCGACCAGACCTTTGCCATCATGATCTCAAACGGCGTTATCGGCATCACCAACAAGTGTTCCACCGTGCCGTGTTCACGCTCGCGGATCAGCGCCGATCCGGTCAATACAATCGCCAGCATGGTAATGTTGTTGATGATTGCCATCACCCCGCCAAACCACGCGGGATCAAGGTTCGGGTTAAAGCGCATCCGGGTTTCCAGCGATACCAACGGTTCGCTGTTATCACGGTAGCGCGCGACAAAGCTGTTCACTTCACCGTTGATAATATTCTGGATATACCCATTGCCGGTAAATGCCTGGCTCATGCGCGTGGCATCGACGTTCACCTGAATATCCGGCTGGCGTCCGGCGAGGACATCACGCTGAAAATTAGGCGGAATATTTATCGCAAAGGTATAACGTCCGGCGTCCAGTCCGGCATCCATCTCATCGGCGGTGATCATCTCCGGTGGCAAAAACCACGGGCGATAGAAGCTGTTAACGATCCGGTTCGATAACTGCGATTGATCCATATCGGCAATGGCGATCGGCGCGAGGTTCAACGATCCTGGCGTAACGGTCGCTGACGAATACACCGACACCGTAAACGAGAAGACAATCAGCGTCAGCATCGCTTTATCACCGAGCAGACTGCGCAACTCTTTGATACCCAGATTAAAAATATTGCGTAAATGGCGCATCATCCCTCCTGTTTTTTCAGCAGCAGGATACTTAAGCCCATCACCAGCGGGATGGCTATCAGCAACGGGATAAAAAGTTGCCACAAATCAGTCAGATCCAGCGCTTTCGAGAACGTTCCGCGGGCGATAGTCAGAAAATGACTGGTCGGGTAAACCTCGCCGATCCAACGTCCAGGCCCTTCCAGCGAAGCTACCGGATCGATCATCCCGGAAAACTGTGTCGCCGGGATCAACGTGATAATCGCCGTTCCGAAAATGGCGGCAATCTGGCTTTTCATAAAGGTGGAGATCAGCAGCCCCATTCCGGTGGCAATGATGATATACAGCAGCGCCGCCAGGGTGAGCGTCAGGAAACTGCCTTTATGCGGTACGCCAAACACAAACACCGACAGGCCGCAGAGCAGGAAAAAGTTCAGCATCCCCAGCGCGATGTATGGCAACTGTTTACCAAGCAAAAATTCACTACGCGTGGTGGGGGTCACGTAAAGGTTGATAATCGACCCAAGCTCTTTTTCCCGCACCACGCTAAGGGCGCTTAGCATTGACGGGATCATCATCAGCAGAAGCGGGATCACCGCCGGAACAATCGCTGGCAGGCTTTTTACGTCCGGGTTATAGCGATAGCGCGTCTCAATATTCATCAGCCCGCTTTGGCTGGCGGGTGTGGATTGTCGGCTCGCCACATCCTGTAGCCAGCTCTGGTGCATTGCCTGCACGTAACCTTTTACCGTTTCGGCACGGCTCGGCATCGCTCCGTCGATCCAGACGCCGAGTTCCACAGGCGTACCACGCGCGATATCGCGCCCGAAATTGGGAGGGATCTCAATTGCCACCGTTATATCGCCCGCACGCATCCGACGATCAAGCTCGTCATAACTGGTGAGCGGCGGCTGTTCGATAAAGTAACGGGAACCGGAGAGATTGAGCGTCCACGCCTGGCTACTGACGGTCTGGTCGCGGTCGAGCACCGCAAAGCGCAGGTTTTCCACATCCATACTGATGCCGTAACCCATTATCAGCATCAGGATCACTGTTCCCATCAGCGCCAGCGTCGAACGTACCGGATCGCGTCGCAGTTCCAGTGCTTCGCGGCGGCTGTAGCTAAACAGACGGCGCAGGCTAAATCCCTGACGCGGCGCGTGGGTGGTGTCGTGTATCACGGGCGGCGCTTCGGCTTCGTTGCTCTGTCCTGCCGCTTCCTGCAAATAGGCGATAAATGCCTCTTCCAGACTGGCGGCTCCGCGTTTCTCAACCAGTTCCTGCGGTGTACCGCTGGCAAGCACTTTTCCGGCGTGCATCAGTGAGATGCGGTCGCAACGTTCCGCTTCGTTCATGAAGTGGGTGGAGATGAAGATAGTCACTTTGTCCTGGCGCGAGAGATCGACCATCAACTGCCAGAACATATCCCTCGCCACCGGATCGACACCAGAAGTAGGCTCATCGAGGATTAACATCTCCGGGCGATGAATCACCGCCACCGCCAGCGAAAGCCGCTGGCGAATGCCGAGCGGCAATGACTCCGGCAGAATATCTTCAACGTCGTTGAGCTTAAAACGCTCGCTCATTTCAGCCACTCTTGCGGGAATTTCCGCTTCCGGGATGTGAAACAAACGGGCATGTAACTCAAGGTTTTGCCGCACGGTGAGTTCGTTATAGAGCGAAAACGCCTGCGACATATAGCCCACCCGACGGCGGGTATCGATATCTTTTGGATCAACCGGTTGCCCGAACAGCCACGCCTCACCTTCGCTGGCGGGCAGCAGTCCGGTGAGCATTTTCATGGTGGTGGATTTACCGCAGCCGTTCGAACCAAGGAATCCAAAAATCTCCCCGCGTGGAATGCGGAAATTAACGTGATCAACGGCAACGAAGGAACCAAAACGCATGGTCAGATCGCGCGCTTCGATGGCAATCTCTGCGTTTTCAGGTTGATACGGTGGGATCACTACCGCCTGATGCGCCTGGCGTTGCGCTTGCGGTAACAGATTTATAAATGCTTCTTCCAGCGTAGCGCTTTGCGTTTGCTGCCGTAGCTCTTCGGCGCTGCCAGTTGCCAGCACTTCTCCGGCATTCATCGCTACCAGCCAGTCGAAGCGTTCGGCCTCTTCCATATAGGCGGTGGCGACCAGCACGCTCATATTGCTCTGCCGCTGACGAATACTGTCGATCAGATCCCAGAACTGGGCGCGGGAGAGCGGGTCAACCCCCGTTGTTGGCTCATCAAGGATCAACAGTTCCGGGTCGTGGATTAACGCGCAGCACAGCCCAAGTTTTTGCTTCATCCCGCCGGAGAGTTTCCCTGCCGGACGATCGCGAAACGGTGCTAACCCCGTGCTGGTCAGCAGCTCATTAATTCGCACTTCCCGCTCCGCTTTGTCGTGACCGAACAGGCGAGCGAAAAAATCGACGTTTTCATACACCGACAAGGTGTGGTAGAGGTTTTTGCCCAGCCCCTGCGGCATCCAGGCGATGCGCGGGCAGACGTCGCGGCGATGCCTCGGGTCGCGCATATCGCCGCCCAGCACCATCACATTGCCCTGCTCAATGACGCGGGCACCGGAAATCAACGACAATAAGCTCGACTTCCCGACGCCATCCGGACCAATCAGCCCGACCATACAGCGGGCCGGAATATCGAGAGTAATATTGTTCAGCGCAACGGTTTTTCCATAATGCTGGCTCACGCCCGCCAGTTGCGCGACAGGCGGGACGGGAACCAGTTCCAGATGCGTCATTGCGGCAACCTCACCACGAGGTCGTCAGGCCACGGAAGTTCTTCATTCACCCGCACCCACGCTACGCCCGGTAAACCGGTTTTGACATATTCCAGATGCTGCTGGAGTAATTCCGGTGGGATACGCGCTTTGACGCGGAACATCAGTTTCAGCCGTTCATCGCTGGTTTCGACGGTTTTTGGCGTGAACTGGGCGACACTGGCGACAAAACTGATGGTCGCCGGAATACGCAGATCTGGCGCGGCATCGAGGATCAGCCGGGCTTCACCACCCAGTTTCAGCGTGCCCGCCTGTTCGGTTGGCAGGAAGAAGGTCATATAGACGTCGCTGAGATCGACCATATTCAGCACCCGACCGCCTGCCGCCAGCACTTCCCCTGGCTCGGCAACCCGATACTGCACGCGTCCGTCACGCGGGGCTTTCAGTTCGCTGTCATCGATATCTGCGGCAATGCGCCGTTCAGTGGCTTGTGCCGCTTCGACGCGGGTTTGCGCCTGAATGATATTGGTACGTGCCGCCTCTATAGCGGCTTTAGAAGCAGAAACCTGAGCTTTTGCCGATTCCAGCGCAGCTCGGGCGCTCTCAGCGGCGGCGCGGTCGTCATCCAGCTGTTGCGCAGAAATAGCCCCTCGTTGGGCCAGTGAACGGGAACGCATATGACGTTTTGCTACGGAGTCCAGTTCTGCCTGGCGTTGATTAACCAGCGACTGCGCGGCGCGAGTTTCGCTTTGTCGTTGCTCCAGCAAAGCCTGCGCGGCGGCAACGGCGCTTTGTGCCTCTTTGATTTGCGCGATGGCTTCCAGTCGCTGTTCCTGCAACACGCGAGTATCCATCTTCGCCAGCACTTCACCTTCGCGAACAAACTGGCCTTCTTTCACCAGAATGGTGTCGATACGCCCGGCAATTTTGCTGGCGATATCCACTTCCGTCGCTTCAATGCGCCCATTGCTGACAGCAAAGCCTTCCGGCACACCCGCCGGGCGCAACAGCCACCACGCCACGACGGCAGCCACCGCCAGTGCCCCGACAACCCACCACGCCAGATGGCGCTTACTCTTATCCATAATCGGCCCGCCATAATCCCTGTAAGCAAACGACGCGTGTTACAACTGCCGCCGAACGACGTTCAGCGGATTCTTCCATCCGGGATAAGAAGGAAACGACAAATACGACCAGCGCGCAGAGCATTGAGCGCCAACGGGGAAGGCTTAGTGAAAACGGGTAGTAATGTTGTCATCATCAGCATTCCTGGCCGTAAATGAAACACGCATACTCATAAGTGTGATCTATAAAACTGGCTGACAAAACGGTATCCATCCTGTTGGATCGCGTTTCACGCCTGTTCAGTTGCAGGAACAGAGCATTCCTTTTTACGTTTTATCAACAGTCTCAACCAGATAGTAACATTAATATTCATGTTGTCTATGGTTCAGAGCTGTAACATTGTGCGCCTTCTAATCAAAGGCATAAGTCCATTTCTGTTTTTTTCATGCTGGTAAGACTTCCAGGGAGTGGTTATCTCAGGCCCTGCACCAGGGTTAATTTGGCAATTATGCATGCTGAACATTCTTCCAGCATGTTTACTGTCACGGGCGTTAAGACCTAAAACTGTCCCCGTTTCACCTATACATTCTCTTCCACCATTACCGTTATGTGCAACAACTTGATTTATACCTAACATTTGTGAGCATGCTAATAGTGCTTCAAGTTTAGGTCTGTAATCTGTCGAAACAGAAAAATAACGATTAAAGGATCGACAAGAGATAGCCCGGCTATTTTTAAACTTTTTGCCATTAATTACAGCATGGTGCTTTTTATTGATAATTGCCGCTAATTCGACCGGTTCGAGAGCATTGGTCATTTCATCACTAGAGACTGTTATCGGTCCTATAATGTAACGTTTTCGCTGATCATCAAAAGTTATCCCATGATGATTTGCCATTATTTTGTATTTGGGGCCATAGAAACATACAGGATAATCTTTTATCCCAGCGTAGGTATCCTCATCAAGTGGTTTCATGCGCGTGAAGTTCTGCATATAGTTACCATTGCAATTCGTTTCATGATTTCCAGCTAATACATGAACATTTTCATTGATACTCATTATGCGTTTTAACAAATCGATGATAAATTGATCGCCACAGATATTACTAAATCGATCGCCGGTTTGGTCGCCAAGAAACGTACATGGCGTCACAGCGTCTTTATTAATAACTAAATAAGGCTGAAGACTTTCTAAAACTATATCTCTTCTGTTCAGAATACTGATTATTGTATTAACATTAGTGTCAAGTTGCTCATTAAAGTTCTCCCTTAGCAATACGTTGAGAACTTCATCTTCTATATTAAGCAACTGGCTAAGGAAATTTTCTCCTTCAGCCATGATTCTCAAATGTCCCGTTGCAAAAAGCGCGTACAAAACTGCACCGACTGAGCCATCGGTATCGCCAAAATAGGTTGGTCTGGTACTTGTGGGATCAACAGGTGAACAATTGGAGAAATAGGTTCTGTCAGCGAACTGGGGGTTTATCATTGTTTCGAATTTAATATCAGATACATTGAATTGCGATATTTTCCAGTCCCAGACGGGTTTGTACGACTCAGTAACTGCAACATCATTAGCATCATCATTTACTGTCATATTATTAAGTAAATAAACAATGCTGCACCAATTAATATCGGTATTATCAAGATAGCAGCCGTAATTTTTACTATTAATTGTCACAATAAACTGATAATTATTATCCCTACGTAGAATATGAGCGCGCATGTCCGATAGCATACTATATTTTTCTGAATGATTCGTTTGTATGGTAAATGATATTTTGTCATCTCGAATAGATTGTTGGAAACGTTCTATTTGCCAATCATCAATTTTTTCCACAACTTCACCGAGCATTGTCCTGGCAATACTTGATATATCATCACCTATACCATTTGCAATATACCCAAACAGTTCTTTAGTGAAGTTAGTAACATGCTCTTGCACCATATCATTTGTTGCGATTGTCGTTGTACTGTCGTTAGTGCCTGCCACAGTTCCAATTTTCATCTTTTACCTCATATAATTCACCGCGAGGAATGCATAGTTAACATTTAATCTTATGACATACACCTCATGTTCGATGGAAAAATAATTATATTTTGCACAAATCATTCAGCCTTAAAGCATAATATGAAATTTCTTATCTCATAGCAGAGAAAGTCCCTAAAGATTGTAAAGGCGTCATCAGAACATGCCTCTACAATCGATTAAGAAAACCTATGAAATACTGGCAGGATTAAAAAGACATACCACCGTATTCATGGAGTTTTAATGAGATTGAAAACAACTAAGCCCTGAGGAATAAATTATTTTATTATTTTTATCACGTGCTTCCTTCAGGGAATTTAGCCCCATAATACCATTATCAAATTGTTGATTCTGATCTACCCCGACCCCATGATGCCCATATTTTTGTCTAATGTATTTGCTGGGGTCTTCACCTTTGAGTGTCTCCCCATATATGAAGATACGTTTACGTGCTGGTCTGAAATCAGTAGTGTTATCAAAATAATTAGCATATACAGGTGTGGGTTTCAAAGTATTGCTTCGGATTAGATGGAACAGAGGATCATCCATGTGTTCTTTATGTTTTTTATTAAAAATATTGGCTAATTCCTCAGGATCAGTAGGATTTTTCATCTGATTAAATGGAACCTGCAAAGCACCGAGACAATAACATTTTTTTCTTCATCTCTTATTATTCCGTGATGACTGGTTAAAACTTTCCTTTCTGAGTCATAATTACAAACATCGAGCGTTTTAATTAAGTTATACGTATCACCGGAAGAGAGTTTATGATTTGCTAGTCGTGCACTATAGTTACCATTAAAATTGATTTCATGATTTCCAGCCAGAACGACGACATTTTTATTTATACGACTATCTTTATTACCCTCCATATTTCGCATAGAATTTAGCAAAGTAAGGATATATTTATCACCAAAAATAGTACTGAATCTATCGCCTGTATGATCCCCAAGGAAGATACAAGGGGTAATCGCATCGCCTTTTAAAAAAACATGTTGATGCAACTCATTCAATATCATGTCTCTCGTATTTAATAAATTGTAGAGCAATTTATTATTTTTATGTATGTATGCAGATGAAGCCATGTTTTCGTGTTTTAATAATTCACATAATAAACTCCAACCCTTTTCCCTGATGCCTATATGCCCTGAAACGAGCAATGCATAAAGTACAGCGCCTACTCTTCCATCTGTATCGCCAAAATAAGCCGTGTTGGCATTTTGTGGGTTAATCACACCACATTGTTTATAAAAGTCTATTTTAGAAAACACAGATTTAACATAGCTATCAAACTTATCCTTAGGAAACGTCTCTTTAGAGACATCCCAACGCCAGTCAGCTTTAAAATTACCGCTAAGAAGAGTAAAGAAATTTTCAGGTATGATAGAAAGCCCATTAACTTTATAAGTTATGTCTGATTTATAAATTATGTCTGATTTATCTCCGGAGAAATTAATAAAATAATAACCATCCTTACACTCAATCTTAACTGTAATGGGAGACGATAATTTTATCACATGGTTATTGTCTGGTATAATTGTAAAGATAAACGTGTTAGTAGTATTATCGGCGAAACTATTATATTCTTGAATATCTATAGATGGCTCACTATTGTAAAACCATATTTTCTCCATCTGAAGACTATGTTCATTTACCCTCCAGTGACCATGTTGCAGGAAATAGATGATATTCAGGCCTAAATCGTTATCTATTTGCGAAAAGTCATTCAGCATATTAACTTCAACTGTGTTTGATCGATATTTTTTATCAACCTTGCCATGGTGTTGATGACTGTTAACTTTATCTGAATGCTTATCTTGATGGTTTGAAGAGAAGTGCTTAAATATATTGTGAAATACTTTCATAAATAACCTGTAATATTTTTACTTGTTAGTAACAAAATAAACAATACATGTCTGAAAGACATATTTACGATGATACAAAGCAATAATACTTATATGTTCGATGATTTTAAGCACCGAGACTATCCGGTCTTTTACTAAATAATGGAAAACAATCCATCCCTGGAAGATAATTGTAAAAAAAACAACAGAATAAGAATTAATCTTAGGATAAATATTTATTTATCATGGCCTTTTAACCGGTAAAAAATGGCACTCGGCACAGTAAACCCCGCTATAGTTATGCTATGCATTTGTCTTTAATGATATCTCGTCGTTATATTAACAGGCTGAAATTATCATTAATGCACATTTCATTATTAGCAGGGATACCTGAGGAGTTTAAAGTGAACATATATATCGGGTGGCTTTTCAAATTAATCCCTTTGATTATGGGATTAATTTGCATCGCGTTAGGTGGCTTTGTGCTGGAAAGTTCAGGGCAAAGCGAGTATTTCGTCGCGGGTCATGTGCTGATTTCTCTGGCGGCCATATGCCTGGCATTATTCACTACCGCATTTATTATCATTTCGCAGCTCACGCGCGGCGTTAATACGTTTTACAATACATTGTTCCCCATTATTGGCTATGCGGGGTCAATTATCACCATGATATGGGGTTGGGCACTGTTAGCAGGCAATGATGTGATGGCAGACGAGTTTGTCGCCGGCCATGTTATTTTCGGCGTTGGTATGATTGCCGCCTGTGTATCGACGGTGGCAGCGTCATCCGGTCACTTTCTGCTCATTCCCAAAAATGCAGCGGGGAGCAAGAGCGATGGAACGCCGGTACAGGCTTATTCTTCATTAATCGGTAATTGCCTCATTGCCGTTCCCGTTTTACTCACCCTGCTCGGTTTCATTTGGTCTATTACGCTGTTACGTAGTGCTGACATAACTCCGCATTATGTCGCGGGTCACGTATTGCTTGGGTTAACCGCAATCTGTGCCTGTCTAATTGGCCTTGTTGCCACAATTGTCCATCAAACACGTAATACGTTTTCAACTAAAGAACACTGGCTGTGGTGTTATTGGGTTATTTTTCTCGGCTCAATCACGGTACTGCAGGGGATATACGTCTTAGTCAGTTCCGATGCAAGCGCCCGACTGGCTCCCGGCATTATTCTTATTTGCCTCGGAATGATCTGTTACAGCATATTCTCAAAAGTCTGGCTACTGGCACTGGTATGGAGACGTACCTGTTCGTTAGCCAACAGAATACCGATGATTCCCGTCTTCACCTGCCTGTTTTGCCTTTTCCTGGCATCGTTTCTTGCGGAAATGGCGCAGACCGACATGGGATATTTTATTCCTTCGCGGGTTTTGGTCGGTTTAGGAGCGGTATGCTTTACGTTGTTCTCAATCGTTTCAATATTAGAAGCAGGTTCTGCTAAAAAATAATTGCAACGTACCGGATAAAACCAGCGTTGACCATTTGCGTAACGCTGGTTTTTCTTAGGCATCATGAAATAACGCAGCATTAATGCATAGTGGTTAAGGATAAAAAAACAACAAAGTTACTGTTTTTTTCAACCTGTTCATATTTTATAAAGATCTGGCCACTGGGTGAGTTTTCAATCACCTTTCCTTCCACCTTATATTAAGCCTGGAGGGTTTCAGTTCACGGGCTCATTAGAAAATAATCACAAGATAGCCACTATCAAAATTAGCTCATTTTTAATGCGGCTCTAATAATTTTCATCTTTAGGTAACAGGTCAGGACGACTTCGCTGCAATCAAATCCTGCGCACAAGCCCACGCACTCGACCACGCCCACTGGAAGTTATAGCCCCCCAGCCAGCCGGTAACGTCCATCACTTCGCCGATGAAGTACAGCCCAGGCACTTTGCGCGCTTCCATCGTCCGTGAAGAGAGTTCGTTGGTGTCCACGCCGCCGAGCGTCACTTCGGCAGTGCGATAGCCTTCAGTGCCGTTGGGTTGTACGCGCCAGTCGGTCAATGTGCTAATCAGTGCCTGTTGGTCACGCACGTTGAGCTGTTTTAGCGAAACATCCGGGATTTGCCCGAGTTGCTGTAAGCGTTCAACCAACCGCTTCGGTAGATGAACCGCCAGTGTGTTTTTCAGGCTCTGATTCGGATGTGCGTTACGCTGCTCATTCAGGAAGGTTTCGAGATCCACATCCGGTAGCAGATTGATACTGACAAATTCACCCGGTTGCCAGTAGCTGGAAATCTGCAACACCGCCGGTCCAGACAAGCCGCGATGGGTGAAGAGTAAGTTCTCACGGAAAACGATGCCGTTTTCAGCGGTAATCACGGAAGGCACCGCCACGCCCGCCAGCACCTGTAACTCTTCGAGCAACGGTTTATGCAGAGTGAATGGCACCAGACCCGCGCGGGTCGGCAGCACGTTGAGGCCAAATTGTTCGGCAATCTTATAACCAAACGGCGACGCGCCCAGCCCCGGCATTGACAGCCCACCGGTCGCGATGACCAGCTTTTCGCAACCGACAGTCATGCCGTTCAGTTCAAGCGTGAAGCCTGTTTCATCCTTCGCCACACTCAGCACTTCGCTACGCAATCTGAAGGTTACATTGCCCTTCTCGCACTCATCCACCAGCATGTCGACAATCTGCTGCGCGGAGTCATCGCAGAAGAGTTGTCCTAACGTTTTCTCGTGCCAGGCGATGCCGTGTTTATTGACCAGATCAATGAAATCCCACTGGGTAAAACGCGCGAGTGCAGACTTACAAAAATGCGGATTCTGGCTCAGATAAGCGCCTGGTTCGACATAAAGGTTGGTAAAGTTGCAGCGCCCACCGCCAGACATAAGGATTTTGCGCCCTGGTTTTTTACCATTATCGATCAGCAGAACCCGGCGTCCTGCCTGACCTGCCAGCGCAGAACAGAACATACCCGCCGCACCAGCGCCTATAATAATGGCATCAAACCTTTCCACGTTGCGCTCCTCTTAGAAAAAACGGGCGTGAATTGTAAAGATTCCTCAGTGGTCGCACCAGCATCAATATTACTAAAAGGAAGTATTTGCCTGAATTATATAAGATAATTATTTTTTGAGTGAAATCCATACAGGAGGCAAATCAAAAAAAGTCTATATTTCACTTTGCCCGCGCCGCGAAAGTCACTGATAATGCGCCGCGTTCATGTCCTCAAAATGGCGTAACGTCCTATGCTACATTTGTTTGCTGGCCTGGATTTGCATACCGGGCTGTTATTATTGCTTGCACTGGCTTTTGTGCTGTTCTACGAAGCCATCAATGGTTTCCATGACACAGCCAACGCCGTGGCAACCGTTATCTATACCCGCGCGATGCGTTCTCAGCTCGCCGTGGTTATGGCGGCGGTGTTCAACTTTTTGGGTGTTTTGCTGGGTGGTCTGAGTGTTGCCTATGCCATTGTGCATATGCTGCCGACGGATCTGCTGCTTAATATGGGATCGTCTCATGGCCTTGCCATGGTGTTCTCTATGTTGCTGGCGGCGATTATCTGGAACCTGGGTACCTGGTACTTTGGTTTACCTGCATCCAGCTCTCATACGCTGATTGGCGCGATCATCGGGATTGGTTTAACCAATGCGTTGATGACCGGGACGTCAGTGGTGGATGCACTCAATATCCCGAAAGTATTAAGTATTTTCGGTTCTCTGATCGTTTCCCCTATTGTCGGCCTGGTGTTTGCTGGCGGTCTGATTTTCTTGCTGCGTCGCTACTGGAGCGGCACCAAGAAACGCGCCCGTATCCACCTGACCCCAGCGGAGCGTGAAAAGAAAGACGGCAAGAAAAAGCCGCCGTTCTGGACGCGTATCGCGCTGATCCTTTCCGCTATCGGCGTGGCGTTTTCGCACGGCGCGAACGATGGTCAGAAAGGCATTGGTCTGGTTATGTTGGTATTGATTGGCGTCGCGCCAGCAGGCTTCGTGGTGAACATGAATGCCACTGGCTACGAAATCACCCGTACCCGTGATGCCATCAACAACGTCGAAGCTTACTTTGAGCAGCATCCTGCGCTGCTCAAACAGGCTACCGGTGCTGATCAGTTAGTACCGGCTCCGGAAGCTGGCGCAACGCAACCTGCGGAGTTCCACTGCCATCCGTCGAATACCATTAACGCGCTCAACCGCCTGAAAGGTATGTTGACCACCGATGTGGAAAGCTACGACAAGCTGTCGCTTGATCAACGTAGCCAGATGCGCCGCATTATGCTGTGCGTTTCTGACACTATCGACAAAGTGGTGAAGATGCCTGGCGTGAGTGCTGACGATCAGCGCCTGTTGAAGAAACTGAAGTCTGACATGCTTAGCACCATCGAGTATGCACCGGTGTGGATCATCATGGCGGTCGCGCTGGCGTTAGGTATCGGTACGATGATTGGCTGGCGCCGTGTGGCAACGACTATCGGTGAGAAAATCGGTAAGAAAGGCATGACCTACGCTCAGGGGATGTCTGCCCAGATGACGGCGGCAGTGTCTATCGGCCTGGCGAGTTATACCGGGATGCCGGTTTCCACTACTCACGTACTCTCCTCTTCTGTCGCGGGGACGATGGTGGTAGATGGTGGCGGCTTACAGCGTAAAACCGTGACCAGCATTCTGATGGCCTGGGTGTTTACCCTTCCGGCTGCGGTACTGCTTTCCGGCGGGCTGTACTGGCTCTCCTTGCAGTTCCTGTAATCGTACACACCAAAACGAGCGGGTCAGTTTACTGGCCCGCTTTTTTTATGCGTTATTATTGCTGAAGTGCTTAATGCCAAATCATCAATGCAATCAGGCTGACCACCACCAGACCACACAATGCGCTGGTCAGAATAAACTGCCGACGCACCCGCTCACAGCGGCGAATAAATTCATCATCGTGATGATCGCGATAACGTTGGGCATAGATATACCAAACGAGACGCACCTGTTTGTTGGGTTGGCCATGTGAGGTAAAAAAGCCCCCTCCATCAACATATTGATAGAGCAATGGATCGCAGTTACGCAGTACCACTAACAACGCGCGTAGTGATGAGAAATAGCGCGCCATGTTAACAATGCAAACGACACATAAAGCCCAAAATAATGCGACGGTGCTTATCATACCTCCTCCCCGGCGACCTGCCCGCGGAGTTCCACCCCGGGGCTACCGCTCCCGATACGCTGCCAATCAGTTAACACCAGGTCCTGGAGAAACCGCTTTTGTGGTGACCAACATCCGAGCGGCTCTATAGATAGTGTAGGAGATCAGGTTGTTTTTTTTCCAGAAGGTTAACCACTATCAATATATTCATGTCGAAAATTTGTTTATCTAACGGGTAAGCAAGGCGGATTGACGGATCATCCGGGTCGCTATAAGGTAAGGATGGTCTTAACACTGAATCTTTACGGCTGGGTTAGCCCCGCGCACGTAGTTCGCAGGACGCGGGTGACGTAACGGCACAAGAAACGCTAGCTGGCCAGTCATCGACAACTTTATGGAAGGAGTAACACTATGGCTTATAAACACATTCTCATCGCAGTCGATCTCTCCCCGGAAAGCAAAGTTCTGGTAGAGAAAGCAGTCTCTATGGCTCGCCCCTACAATGCGAAAGTTTCTCTGATCCACGTAGATGTAAACTACTCTGACCTATACACCGGGCTTATTGATGTGAATCTGGGTGATATGCAGAAACGCATCTCTGAAGAGACACATCATGCGCTGACCGAGCTTTCCACTAATGCAGGCTACCCAATCACTGAAACCCTGAGCGGCAGCGGCGACCTGGGCCAGGTTCTGGTCGATGCAATCAAGAAATACGATATGGATCTGGTGGTTTGTGGTCACCACCAGGACTTCTGGAGCAAACTGATGTCTTCCGCACGTCAGCTGATCAACACCGTTCACGTTGATATGCTGATTGTTCCGCTGCGCGACGAAGAAGAATAATCATCCCTCCACGACGTGTTCCTGAACGCCCGCATATGCGGGCGTTTTGCTTTTTGGCGCGCCTTGTTACCTGATGCAGCGTAAACCCCTTATCTGGCCTACGATCTGCGTACGCAATCAAAATCTCCTGCCAATACAACATTTAACACCATCATATTTTCCATCATTAGTGTGATCAGCTGGTTATTTTCTGTTGTAATAGTGTATTAATCTATTCACCGCATCAATATTAAGAATCTCTGACAGATGTAAACTTTTTCGCGCGTTATCCCTTACGCGTTCATACTTTTCAGGATGGTATTGGAAGGTTAATAAATATGAATACAACAACACCCATGGGGATGCTGCAGCAACCTCGCCCATTTTTCATGATCTTTTTTGTCGAGTTATGGGAGCGATTCGGCTACTACGGCGTGCAGGGCGTACTGGCGGTTTTCTTCGTTAAACAGCTTGGATTCTCGCAAGAGCAGGCTTTTGTCACTTTTGGTGCTTTTGCTGCGCTGGTCTATGGCCTCATTTCCATTGGCGGCTATGTCGGCGACCACCTGCTGGGGACCAAACGCACCATTGTTCTCGGAGCACTTGTGCTGGCGATTGGCTACTTCATGACCGGCATGTCGCTACTTAAGCCTGACCTGATTTTCATCGCCCTGGGGACTATCGCTGTCGGTAACGGCCTGTTTAAAGCTAACCCAGCCAGCTTGCTTTCGAAGTGCTATCCGCCGAAAGATCCGCGGCTTGATGGCGCATTCACCCTGTTCTATATGTCGATCAATATCGGCTCGTTGATAGCGTTATCGCTGGCCCCTGTGATCGCTGATAGATTCGGTTATTCAGTCACCTACAACCTGTGCGGGGCGGGGTTAATTATCGCATTACTGGTTTACATCGCCTGTCGTGGAATGGTGAAAGACATTGGTTCTGAACCCGACTTCAAGCCGATGAGCTTCAGCAAACTGTTGTACGTATTACTTGGCAGCGTGGTGATGATCTTCGTATGTGCATGGCTGATGCACAACGTAGAAGTCGCCAATCTGGTGCTGATTGTTCTCTCCATCGTCGTCACCATCATCTTCTTTCGTCAGGCATTCAAGCTGGATAAAACCGGGCGCAATAAAATGTTTGTCGCCTTTGTCCTGATGCTCGAAGCGGTGGTGTTTTACATTCTCTACGCCCAGATGCCAACATCGCTGAACTTCTTTGCCATCAACAACGTGCATCATGAAATTCTCGGTTTTTCCATCAACCCGGTCAGCTTCCAGGCGCTTAACCCGTTCTGGGTGGTACTCGCCAGCCCAATACTGGCAGGCATTTACACGCATCTGGGTAACAAAGGCAAAGACCTCTCGATGCCGATGAAATTTACTCTCGGCATGTTTATGTGCTCTCTGGGCTTTTTGACGGCTGCAGCTGCGGGAATGTGGTTTGCGGATGCCCAGGGGCTGACATCGCCATGGTTTATCGTGCTGGTGTACTTATTCCAGAGCTTAGGTGAACTGTTTATTAGCGCCCTTGGCCTGGCGATGATTGCTGCCCTGGTGCCGCAGCATTTGATGGGCTTTATTCTCGGGATGTGGTTCCTGACGCAGGCTGCCGCGTTCTTGCTGGGCGGCTATGTGGCAACATTTACCGCGGTGCCGGACAACATTACCGATCCGCTTGAGACGTTGCCCGTCTATACCAACGTGTTTGGTAAGATTGGTCTGGTCACACTGGGCGTTGCAGTAGTGATGCTGTTGATGGTGCCGTGGCTGAAACGCATGATTGCGACGCCGGAAAGCCATTAATTATTCTTGCAGAAAGCAGGGTAGCGTTATCGCTACCCTGGTTTACTTTTACACTGGCGTACCTGCATAAATATCAAACCTATGCCCTTTAGTGACTACCGCGTTTGGCGTGGCGACATTCGCCAGCGGTGGCGCGTAGTCCGGGCGCTTTACCACCACGCGTTTGGTCGCCAGCAAGCGTGCAGGCTCCAGTAATCCATCGGCATCAAGATCCGGTCCCACCAGCGACTGAAAGACACGCATCTCTTTTTTCACTAGCGCGCTTTTCTGCTTATGCGGGAACATCGGGTCGAGATAAACCACCTGCGGGCGCGGGGTAATATCAGTCAGCGCCGTCAGGCTGGAGGCGTGAATTAACTGCAACCGCTCCTGCAACCAGCCGCCGATTTCCGCATCCGCATAACCACGCGCCAGGCCGTCGTCGAGCAATGCGGCAACGACTGGATTACGCTCCAGCATCCGCACGCGGCAGCCGACTGAAGCCAGCACAAAGGCATCGCGCCCCAGCCCTGCGGTGGCATCCACCACATCCGGCAAATAATCGCCTTTAATGCCCACCGCTTTCGCCACCGCCTCACCGCGACCACCGCCGAATTTGCGTCGGTGCGCCATCGCTCCGCCAACAAAATCAACAAAGATGCCGCCAAGTTTTGGCTCATCACGCTTGCGCAATTCCAGATGTTCCGGCGTTAACACCAGCGCCATCAGGTTGTCTTCATCGTGCTCCAGCCCCCAGCGGACCGCCAGAACAGATAAGGCACCGTCTCCGGTGCCTGTTTCATCAATTAAGCAGATTTTCACTGAATGATCAGCCCTTAATGCCGTAATGCTCCAGCATCGCATCCAGCTGCGGTTCACGACCACGGAAGCGTTTGAACAGATCCATCGGCTCTTCTGAACCGCCACGGCTCAGAATGTTGTCGAGGAACGACTGCCCGGTTTCACGGTTGAAAATGCCCTCTTCCTCAAAGCGCGAGAAAGCATCTGCCGCCAGTACGTCAGCCCACAGGTAGCTGTAGTAACCTGCGGCATAACCACCGGCGAAAATATGGCTGAAAGCGTGCGGGAAACGGCCCCAGGATGGAGACGGTACTACGGCAACCAGTTTCTTGATTTCTGCCAGAGTTTCGAGGATTTTCGCTCCCTGATCCGGGCGGAACTCGGCATGGAGGCGGAAATCGAACAGGCCGAACTCCAGCTGGCGCAGAATAAACAGCGCCGCCTGGTAGTTCTTCGCCGCCAGCATTTTATCCAGCAACTCTTTCGGCAGCGGTTCGCCGGTTTCGTAGTGACCGGAGATAAACGCCAGCGCCTCCGGCTCCCAGCACCAGTTTTCCATAAACTGACTCGGCAGTTCGACCGCATCCCACGGCACACCGCTGATACCGGAAACACCAGCGGTTTCGATGCGGGTCAGCATATGGTGCAGGCCGTGACCGAACTCGTGGAACAGGGTGATCACTTCGTCGTGAGTGAACAGCGCCGGTTTACCATTTACCGGGCGGTTGAAGTTACAAGTCAAATACGCGACCGGTTTTTGCAGCGAACCATCAGCTTTACGCATCTGGCCTACGCAGTCATCCATCCACGCCCCGCCGCGCTTGTTTTCACGGGCATACAGATCGAGGTAGAAGCTGCCGCGCAGTTCGTTATTTTCGTCATACAGTTCGAAGAAACGTACATCCGGATGCCAGACATCAACATCTTTACGCTCTTTAGCGGTGATGCCGTAAATACGTTTCACCACTTCAAACAGGCCGTTAACCGCTTTGTTTTCTGGGAAGTACGGACGCAGCTGCTCGTCGCTGATGCTGTAGAGGTGCTGTTTTTGTTTTTCGCTGTAGTACGCGATATCCCACGGCTGCAACTCATCGACGCCAAATTCCGCTTTGGCGAAGGCGCGCAGTTGTGCCAGCTCTTTTTCGCCTTGCGGACGCGCGCGTTTTGCCAGATCGGTTAAGAAATCCAGCACCTGCTGCGGGTTTTCTGCCATTTTAGTGGCAAGGGATTTAAAGGCGTAGTTTTCAAAGCCCAGCAGTTGCGCCAGTTCGTGACGCAGAGCGAGGATCTCTTCCATCACCTTGCTGTTATCCCATTTACCGGCGTTCGGGCCTTGATCGGAGGCGCGGGTGCTGTAAGCGCGATACATCTCTTCACGCAAGGCCTGGTTGTCGCAGTAGGTCATTACCGGCAGGTAGCTTGGGATATCCAGCGTCAGCAGGTAGCCTTCCAGCTCTTTCGCTTCGGCCTGGGCTTTTGCCGCAGCCAGCGCGCTTTCAGGCATCCCCGCCAGCTCCGCTTCGTCGGTAACGAGTTTGGTCCAGCCCATCGTCGCATCGAGGACGTTGTTGCTGTACTGGTTGCCCAGCTCGGAAAGACGAGTGGCAATCTCACCGTAGCGTTGTTGTTTCTCTATTGGCAGACCGATGCCAGAGAGTTCGAAGTCGCGCAGTGCGTTATCAACCGCTTTTTTCTGAGCCGTGTTCAGCGTGGCGTAATGATCGCCATCGCGCAGGTCGCGATACGCTTTATACAGCCCTTCATGTTGCCCTACCCAGGTGCTGTATTCCGACAGCAGCGGCAGGGTTTGTTCGTACGCTTCACGCAGTTCCGGGCTATTTTTCACCGAGTTCAGGTGGCTGACCGGGGAGAAGATACGCCCCAGCACATCGTCCACTTCCGCCAACGGCTGGCAGAGATTTTCCCAGGTGTACGGTGCTCCTTGCGCTACTACGCGCTCCACATTTTCGCGGCAGTCGTTCAGCGCCTTAGTCACGGCTGGAACGACATGTTCCGGGAGAATTTTAGAAAACGGAGGCAATTCAAAGGGAGTCAGTAACGGATTCGTCATTCGCGCAGTCCTGGTTAAAGAGGTTAAGGAAGCGCTCAACAGGCGCTTTACATAATGTGTGTAGCATGGGGTTAAGTGTAGTGAATTTCAATGAGAAACGTTACGCTTTCGCGGCGGCGGCCTCTTTTCGGTATACTGTCCTGATACGCTTTTGTGCGCCCCGAATACGGGCCGATTTTTACTTACCGGAACACCTTTACCCATGCTCAGTTATCGCCACAGCTTTCACGCTGGCAACCACGCCGACGTCCTTAAACATACCGTTCAGAGCCTGATCATCGAGTCGCTGAAAGAGAAAGATAAACCGTTTCTCTATCTCGACACCCACGCAGGGGCCGGGCGTTATCAGTTAGGCAGCGAACATGCCGAGCGTACCGGCGAATATCTCGAAGGCATCGCCCGTATCTGGCAGCAGGACGATTTGCCCGCAGAACTGGAGGCGTACATCAATGTGGTAAAACACTTCAACCGTAGCGGTCAGTTGCGTTACTACCCCGGTTCGCCATTGATTGCTCGCCAGCTACTGCGCGAACAAGACAGCCTGCAACTGACCGAACTGCACCCGAGCGATTACCCGTTGCTGCGTTCTGAATTTCAGAAAGACAGCCGTGCGCGCGTCGAAAAAGCCGATGGTTTCCAGCAGCTTAAGGCCAAACTGCCGCCGGTTTCCCGCCGTGGTTTAATCCTTATCGACCCGCCGTATGAAATGAAAACCGACTATCAGGCGGTGGTCAGCGGGATAGCAGAAGGTTACAAACGTTTCGCCACTGGTACTTACGCACTGTGGTATCCGGTGGTGCTGCGTCAGCAAATTAAGCGCATGATCCACGATCTGGAAGCGACCGGTATTCGCAAAATTCTGCAAATTGAACTGGCGGTACTGCCAGACAGCGATCGCCGTGGCATGACCGCTTCCGGCATGATTGTGATTAACCCGCCGTGGAAACTGGAACAGCAGATGAATAACGTGCTGCCGTGGCTGCACAGCAAACTGGTTCCGGCAGGCACCGGGCACGCCACCGTAAGCTGGATCGTGCCGGAGTAATTGCAGCCATTGCTGGCACCTATTACGTCTCGCGCTACAATCGCGGTAATCAACGATAAGGACACTTTGTCATGACTAAACACTATGATTACATCGCCATCGGCGGCGGCAGCGGCGGTATCGCCTCCATCAACCGCGCGGCTATGTACGGCCAGAAATGTGCGCTGATTGAAGCCAAAGAGCTGGGCGGCACCTGCGTAAATGTTGGCTGTGTGCCGAAAAAAGTGATGTGGCACGCGGCGCAAATCCGTGAAGCGATCCATATGTACGGCCCGGATTATGGTTTTGATACCACTATCAATAAATTCAACTGGGAAACGTTGATCGCCAGCCGTACCGCCTATATCGACCGTATTCATACTTCCTATGAAAACGTGCTCGGTAAAAATAACGTTGATGTAATCAAAGGCTTTGCCCGCTTCGTTGATGCCAAAACGCTGGAGGTAAACGGCGAAACCATCACGGCCGATCATATTCTGATCGCCACAGGCGGTCGTCCGAGCCACCCGGATATTCCGGGCGTGGAATACGGTATTGATTCTGATGGCTTCTTCGCCCTTCCTGCTTTGCCAGAGCGCGTGGCGGTTGTTGGCGCGGGTTACATCGCCGTTGAGCTGGCGGGCGTGATTAACGGCCTCGGCGCGAAAACGCATCTGTTTGTGCGTAAACATGCGCCGCTGCGCAGCTTCGACCCGATGATTTCCGAAACGCTGGTCGAAGTGATGAACGCCGAAGGCCCGCAGCTGCACACCAACGCCATCCCGAAAGCGGTAGTGAAAAATGCCGATGGTAGCCTGACGCTGGAGCTGGAAGATGGTCGCAGTGAAACGGTGGATTGCCTGATTTGGGCGATTGGTCGCGAGCCTGCCAATGACAACATCAACCTGGAAGCCGCTGGCGTTAAAACTAACGAAAAAGGCTATATCGTCGTCGATAAATATCAAAACACCAATATTGAAGGTATTTACGCGGTGGGCGATAACACGGGTGCAGTGGAGCTGACACCGGTGGCAGTTGCAGCGGGTCGCCGTCTCTCTGAACGCCTGTTTAATAACAAGCCGGATGAGCATCTGGATTACAGCAACATTCCGACCGTGGTCTTCAGCCATCCGCCGATTGGTACTGTTGGTTTAACGGAACCGCAGGCGCGCGAGCAGTATGGCGACGATCAGGTGAAAGTGTATAAATCCTCTTTCACCGCGATGTATACCGCCGTCACCACTCACCGCCAGCCGTGCCGCATGAAGCTGGTGTGCGTTGGATCGGAAGAGAAGATTGTCGGTATTCACGGCATTGGCTTTGGTATGGACGAAATGTTGCAGGGCTTCGCGGTGGCGCTGAAGATGGGTGCAACCAAAAAAGACTTCGACAATACCGTCGCCATTCACCCAACGGCGGCAGAAGAGTTCGTGACAATGCGTTAAATGTTAAAGGGCTAAGAGTAGTGTGCTCTTAGCCCTTAATTACGTTTCCGCTATCAGTTCAGAAGCTGAAGCAGAAAGCGGATCAGTTCCAGCAGCGCAATTAACGCCCCAAGAACGATGATTGCTTTATCAATCACCCGTTTTCTCCATGCGATGGAGTGAGAATGCATCCGCTTACTCATCCACTGCCTGTCACGGCGCATGCCCTATTGTTAGATAATGGCATTCTCACTCCGGCCAGAGCATCAGTTAACGGCACCACCCGTACTTCTGACCAGGACTTTGAAAGCGTTTATGCGCATTACCAGAGTGAAAATGCCTCAGAGCTAACTGGATAATCATACAGTACATTCAGGTTATAAAACCAGCATGTCCTTGCAATAGTTTCAGTATGGTATTAGCATTGATGCGTTAGATAATGGCATTCTCACTCCAGCCAGTGCCACCAACTCAGGGCTGGAAAGTAAAAAACCGACGCAAAGTCGGTTTTTTTACATCCGGATTCGGACAAGGCTTAATATGACGATGACCCAGTGAAAGTATATAAATCGTCATTGCGATATATACCGAAGTGCCCCCTCCGCCAGCTGAAGAAATCGCTAATTCTTGCAATGTTAGCCACTGGCTAATAGTATTGAGCTGTTAGATAAGAACTCTCTCACTCCAGCCAGAGCCACCAACTCAGGGCTGGAAAGTAAAAAACCGACGCAAAGTCGGTTTTTTTACGTCCTGATTCAGACCTCCTTTCAAATGAATAGCCAACTCAAAATTCACACCTATTACCTTCCTCTGCACTTACACATTCGTTAAGTCATATATGTTTTTGACTTATCCGCTTCGAAGAGAGACACTACCTGCAACAATCAGGAGCGCAATATGTCATTTCTGTTACCCATCCAATTGTTCAAAATTCTTGCTGATGAAACCCGTCTGGGCATCGTTTTACTGCTCAGCGAACTGGGAGAGTTATGCGTCTGCGATCTCTGCACTGCTCTCGACCAGTCGCAGCCCAAGATCTCCCGCCACCTGGCATTGCTGCGTGAAAGCGGGCTGTTGCTGGACCGCAAGCAAGGTAAGTGGGTTCATTACCGCTTATCACCGCATATTCCAGCATGGGCGGCGAAAATTATTGATGAGGCCTGGCGATGTGAACAGGAAAAGGTTCAGGCGATTGTCCGCAACCTGGCTCGACAAAACTGTTCCGGGGACAGTAAGAACATTTGCAGTTAAAAATTTAGCTAAACACATATGAATTTTCAGATGTGTTTTATCCGGGAGGCATTATGTTACTGGCAGGCGCTATCTTTGTCCTGACCATCGTATTGGTTATCTGGCAGCCGAAAGG
This sequence comes from Escherichia sp. WS33, assembly GCF_046486385.1. NCBI lineage: Bacteria > Pseudomonadati > Pseudomonadota > Gammaproteobacteria > Enterobacterales > Enterobacteriaceae > Escherichia > Escherichia sp. WS33. The sequence goes on from NZ_JBJQLJ010000006.1 coordinate 175,848, forward strand.
TTTAGGCATCGGCTGGAGTGCAACGCTCGGCGCAGTACTGGCGTTAGTTACGGGCGTGGTCCATCCGGGTGATATTCCGGTGGTGTGGAATATCGTCTGGAACGCGACGGCTGCGTTTATCGCCGTCATTATCATCAGCCTGCTGCTGGATGAGTCCGGCTTTTTTGAATGGGCGGCGCTGCACGTCTCACGCTGGGGTAATGGTCGTGGTCGCTTGCTGTTTACCTGGATTGTCCTGCTCGGTGCTGCCGTTGCCGCCCTGTTTGCCAATGATGGCGCGGCGCTTATTTTGACACCGATTGTCATCGCCATGCTGCTGGCTTTAGGGTTCAGTAAAGGCACTACGCTGGCGTTCGTGATGGCGGCCGGATTCATTGCCGATACCGCCAGCCTGCCGCTTATTGTCTCCAACCTGGTGAATATCGTTTCCGCTGATTTCTTTGGCCTCGGCTTTCGCGAATACGCCTCGGTGATGGTGCCGGTGGATATCGCCGCGATTGTTGCCACGCTGGTGATGTTACATCTCTATTTTCGCAAAGATATTCCGCAGAACTACGATATGGCGCTGCTGAAATCTCCCGCAGAAGCGATCAAAGATCCTGCTACGTTCAAAACTGGCTGGGTTGTTTTACTGCTTCTGCTGGTGGGATTTTTCGTCCTGGAACCGCTCGGCATTCCGGTGAGCGCCATTGCAGCTGTGGGCGCGCTGATATTATTTGTCGTCGCTAAACGCGGTCATGCGATTAATACGGGTAAAGTCCTGCGCGGTGCCCCCTGGCAGATTGTCATCTTCTCGCTCGGCATGTATCTGGTGGTTTATGGCCTGCGCAATGCCGGATTAACGGAATATCTTTCTGGCGTACTCAACGTGCTGGCGGATAACGGCCTGTGGGCCGCGACGCTCGGCACCGGATTCCTCACCGCCTTCCTCTCTTCTATTATGAACAATATGCCGACGGTACTGGTTGGCGCGTTGTCCATTGATGGCAGCACGGCATCTGGCGTTATCAAAGAAGCGATGGTTTATGCCAATGTGATTGGCTGCGATTTGGGACCGAAAATTACCCCAATTGGTAGCCTGGCTACGCTACTCTGGCTGCACGTACTTTCGCAGAAGAATATGACTATCAGCTGGGGATATTACTTCCGTACAGGGATTATCATGACCCTGCCGGTGCTTTTTGTGACGCTGGCTGCGCTGGCGCTACGTCTCTCTTTCACTTTGTAATGAGATATTGATATGAGCAACATTACCATTTATCACAACCCGGCCTGCGGTACGTCGCGTAATACGCTGGAGATGATCCGCAACAGCGGTACAGAACCGACCATTATCTATTATCTGGAAACACCGCCAACGCGCGATGAGCTGGTCAAACTCATTGCCGATATGGGGATTTCCGTACGCGCGCTGTTGCGTAAAAACGTCGAGCCGTATGAGGAACTGGGCCTTGCAGAAGATAAATTTACTGACGATCGGTTAATCGACTTTATGCTTCAGCACCCGATTCTGATTAATCGCCCGATTGTGGTGACGCCGCTGGGAACTCGCCTGTGCCGCCCTTCAGAAGTGGTGCTGGAAATTCTGCCAGATGCGCAAAAAGGCGCATTCTCCAAGGAAGATGGCGAGAAAGTGGTTGATGAAGCGGGTAAGCGGTTGAAATAAAGCGGCGATATCCACTGCCCATAGTTGGTAAAGTGCGCTTTGTTTATGTCGGATGCGACGCTAACGCGTCTTATCCGACCTACAAAACCGTGCAAATTCAATATATGGCATGAAATATGTAGAGCGTAGCGCATCAGGCAATTTTGCTATTTACGCAGCACTCCTCGCGTAAGAATTCAATTATCGCTTCCAGCATTGCGTATTGCGAAACACACATCAGCGTCCGACTCTCACGGTTTTGTTTGACCAGTCCTACCGATACCAGTGCTGATATATGGTGGCTGAGTGTGGAGCCAGGTATCCCAAGCTGCTTTTGCAACTCACCGACCGGCAACCCTTGTTCCCCGGCTTTGACAAGATGTTTAAATATGAACAAACGGGTCGGGTGACCTAGCTCTTTCAGCGCTTTAGCGACTTCTTCCAACTGCATATGACACCCCTCTGTCTGGTTGATATTTCGATAATACCAGAAATATCTTGATCTGAATTTCATTTCGATTATTCTGGAAATATAGATTTATCCAATGAGGTTACGTATGAGTAGTTGGCTTGCGATGCTGCAAGATGCCGCAGAGATGTTTGTGTTTCTCGCCGTCGAGCTTTCGTTGCTGTTTATAGTGATTAGTGCCGGTGTCAGCCTGATAAGACAAAAGGTGCCAGACCATAAAATCCAGCAGATGATGGGGGCCAGAAAAGGGAGAGGCTATCTCCTGGCTGCTCTGTTGGGAGCCGTTACCCCGTTCTGTAGTTGCTCGACAATACCCATGTTACGTGGATTGTTGTCAGCGAAAGCCGGGTTTGGTCCGACTCTCACTTTTTTATTTGTTTCACCATTACTTAATCCCATTATCGTCGGACTAATGTGGATGACCTTTGGTTGGAAAGTCACCTTGTTGTACGCGATTATCGCAGCCGGCGTCTCCGTTCTTGCCAGTATTATCCTGGATTCTCTGGGGTTTGAACGTCATATCATTGCCAGTAAAAGCTCATCAGCAAATTGTTGTGCTCCAGCAAAAACTTCGCCGGGAACGACATATACGCCCATAAAAGTGAGTTGTTGTAGTCCAGCGGCTAAAGCCATTGAGAACCCCGTAGTTACCTGTTGCAGTACCAAAGCTGTAGTAAGTATTAATCCCATAAAACTAGCCACCAAAGATGCGTTGCAACAGTTTAAAGATGTACTGCCATATCTTTTGTTAGGAGTATTAATAGGATCTTTTATTTATGGCTTTATTCCCTCAGCGTGGATTGCCGCTCATGCAGGAGCAGATAATCCCTTCGCCATCCCATTAAGCGCCGTTGTCGGTATTCCGCTGTATATCCGGGCTGAGGCAGTTATCCCTCTGGCATCTGTTCTGATGACAAAAGGAATGGGTCTGGGAGCATTAATGGCATTAATCATCGGCAGTGCCGGCGCAAGCCTGACGGAAGTGATATTACTTAAATCAATGTTCAGAATGCCGATGATAGCTGCATTCCTGACGGTTATATTAGGTATGGCTATCTTGATGGGCTATTTGACTCAATTGCTATTTTAAATAGATGCCAGCAGTAAACTATAAGATGCATAGTTAGTGCCATATCCTTCTAAGTAGAAAATCATAGACAGGATAATCCTTAAAAATCACAAATGATTTAACTAATGCATTGAGAATGATGACGGCTCGGTCAACAAGTCATCAACAGACAATAACCACGTAATCATGCTTCTCTGACATTTTATCGGAGAAGCAATGACTCTTTGTCTCAGTACCCTCCTCCTTTTTAAAAGGCAGATTTCAGTCGCTAATACAACACATTTTTAAATACACTTTAACCTGGTTCATTATTACACATCTAAAACATCACAAAAATATTACTTCACACACTATCGGAGAACAAAATAACTTTTTAAAATGAGCGCTTTTTGATAGTTGTTAACGTTTTCCTTTACGATACTATCACTGCCTTTTTTTATACACAAATATTACCGGGTGGAAATGAAAGGGAATTTAAAGGTAATTATATCAGGAAGATATAACGCATTATATTTATTGTGTGTAGAAGAAAATCCATTCCTGTTCTAATTATCCAATTTAAAAACCTTAGCATAAAACAGATGATGAATAAGGAATGTTATGTCAATTGACTTTACCCCAGGTATAATAAATACATATCACGGCGATATTTATAACTGCACAACAAATACCGATAATGTTAAAACGCCAGACACATCGAAGTGGCCTTGTGATAATTGGGAAGAACAACAACCCATTAATTCCACATTCTCTGGAGAAGGATACAACCCTGAACAATTTGATTTAGCGCAACAACAACTCCAACAAATTAATGCATGCCACACGAACACCACATATACAAATGCAGACTACTCAAAAGTTGTGGTTCAACTTGTAAGTCTTATTAATAACATTGAAACGATAAGTTCGACACCACTTACGCAACAGACACAATCAATACTTAATCAGATTCATAACATTAGATATGAAAAAAAAAACAAAAGTGCTGAATGTCGAATCATTGTTGTCGCTAATCCTAAACCCGACAAGGCAATCATAACTAAAATTAGCGTAGAAGAGGGAATACCCATAACATTCAGTGTCCAAACCATGTTTTCAGATACTAATTTTATTGCTGAACAACGAGCTGACTTACCAACTAATATAAAAGATATTCAAAGCCTGTATCAAAAAATGACGAAGTTATATATTGAGCACAGTGAAAATAAAAACAGGATGAAAGTCTTTGCCGGAACCAACTTTATTGATTTCAATATGACAGGACAGAACCTGTCCGGGTTCGTTCTAACCTTGTCAAGGTTTTATTTCGAAGATCTACTTAATATAAATTTCACTGACGCAAATTTAGGTGACACTATTTTTTACATAAAGAACACCCTACCCCCAAATTATATAAAGATGGACAATATCTTGACAAACAAATCGAAGGTTTATTTTCAACATTATTAACCATTAATGACAACTTTTTACGAGCAAAAGCGGAAATTGCTTCGACAATAATTAAATTTTTAGAGGCTAGGATAACCAATCTTTCATACAATGACATATTAACATATCAGCAAGAATTCCAAAAACAATGTTATAAGCAAGTTAAAGCCTTTGCGACACTCTCTCGATACAATAAAATTCAAACATGGGCAGAAATGTCTGAATATCAGTTCGAAGTATTTCAATACGAGACGCTTAACCCCAAAAAAATGTCACACACGCCTTATTTAAAGAGGCCACTTCCTAATGAAAAAGATATAAATTATGGGGTGGAAATAGAAATACCATCTGGCAAAAGAATTCGCTTATCAAATCATTATCAGAATATAATACCATAATATTGATTATTAGCACTTTATAATTATTGAATAAAAATAGATTTTATGTAATTTTAAAACAAAGGGTTATATTATTGGGCGATGGATACTCATACCACGCCCCAAAATAACGGAATTGAACTAAACAGAAGGGATATAAACATCAGACAGGTTTACGTTACTATCAGGCATATCACCTCAGAATCAGATGAAAACTATAAAGAAATATCTATTATGGTTTTAATATTTGTTGATAAGGATAGTAACATGAACATGACAAAAGGTGCACTCATCCTCAGCCTTTCATTTTTGCTTGCCGCATGTAGTTCAATTCCGCAAAATATCAAAGGCAATAACCAACCTGATATTCAAAAAAGTTTTGTTGCTGTTCATAACCAGCCGGGGTTATATGTTGGTCAACAAGCGCGCTTTGGTGGGAAGGTTATCAACGTTATCAATGGCAAAACGGATACGTTGTTAGAAATCGCTGTATTACCGTTGGATAGCTATGCGAAGCCTGATATTGAAGCCAACTATCAGGGCCGACTGCTCGCCAGACAAAGCGGCTTCCTTGATCCAGTGAACTATCGTAATCACTTTGTTACCATCCTCGGTACCATTCAGGGTGAACAACCAGGCTTTATCAATAAAGTCCCGTATAACTTCCTGGAAGTGAATATGCAGGGCATCCAGGTGTGGCATTTGAGAGAAGTGGTTAATACCACCTATAACCTGTGGGATTACGGCTATGGTGCATTCTGGCCGGAACCGGGCTGGGGTGCGCCTTACTACACCAATGCGGTGAGTCAGGTAACACCTGAGCTGGTCAAATAACACCACCGAAAGATGCAGATGCTTTCTCAGCATCTGCATCATGTATTACATAAAATTAATATACAGTAAGCTAACTATTATTATAAGCCCTGTCCTGTTAATTACCTTTGGCAAACTGATTATAAAGTTAATGTCCGCACCAGGAGTCGGTTATGTTTCTTATAATTACCAGGGATACGATGTTCTTCACCGCGATGAAAAACATTCTGAGTAAAGGTAATGTCGTTCATATACAGAACGAAGAAGAGATCGACGTAATGTTGCATCAGAATGCCTTCGTCATTATTGATACATTAATGAATAATGTATTTCATTCTAATTTTCTCACTCAAATTGAACGATTAAAACCTGTCCATGTGATTATTTTCTCCCCCTTTAATATTAAACGCTGTCTGGGGAAAGTACCGGTGACCTTTGTTCCGCGGACTATCACTATCATTGATTTTGTCGCACTCATCAATGGCAGTTACTGCTCTGTGCCTGAAGCGAATGTGTCACTTTCGCGCAAGCAACATCAGGTTCTGAGCTGCATTGCGAATCAAATGACAACGGAAGATATTCTGGAGAAACTGAAAATATCGCTAAAAACGTTCTACTGCCATAAACACAATATCATGATGATCCTCAATCTTAAGCGGATCAATGAGCTGGTACGCCATCAGCATATTGATTATCTGGTGTGAATTTCAGGCTTACGGTGAGTCTGGCTACGCTGCCACACAGATTAGCTAATTGAAACGCCTTTCACCCCTGCCATACCTTTTAATAATCGCAACAGGTCTTCTATCGACGTTGTGGCATGAAGCTGGATATCAATGGCGACCACTTCATGATCTTCATTTTCCTGCAACGAAACTAAATCCGTTTTTATTTTTTGCTGCTTAAACCAGTCGAGCATTGATACCGTATTACCGTTCACTAATGTCAGCTGTAAATGGTAATTTTTGTTCATCAGGCGGAAGGTTAATTGATGGAAGACTTCCAGCACCAACAAGGTCATCACTGAACCATAAATACCCAGTTCGTACATACCGCTGCCAATAACCATACCTATGGCGGCGGTCACCCAGATATCCGCTGCCGTCGTCAGACCTACAATATTTTGGTTACGAACGAGAATGTTACCTGCACCGATAAACCCGACGCCCGTCACCACCTGAGCAGCAATACGGCTGGGGTCGAGTCCGACGTGATCTAAAGACAGCACGTCAGCAAAACCATATTTCGAAACAATCATAAACAGGGCGCTTCCCATGCCAATTAATACATGTGTGCGTAACCCTGCTCCTTTGCCGCGCATTTGCCTTTCCATGCCAATAGCGCCACAGGCAATTGCCGCGAGTATAAGACGTATAATAAATTCTGCTGTCATATAAAAATGCAAAAAGGAGCAGCAAGATGGCTCAACTTGCTACTCCTTTTTACTTGTACCTCATTAATTCGGCAAGTCATTAGATGCTTGATTTTTGAAGGTATACAAATTTTTCTGCGGGTTTTTCTTACAGTATTCGATCACTTTAGGAATTTGAGTGAGATCGGTTTCATTTAAAGTAACGGTATCGCCACCTTTATATACTGTTTCTTCATGCAGCATCCACCATGCAACCGGGGTCATTGCTTTTGGATTCAGATCAATAAATTCCTGGCAGGTCATATCTTTAGCGGATTCATTGGCTGCCAGCGCAGATTGTGCGTTCACCAGTGACAAAGCCGCTACAGCGCCCATAAAAATAAACGCTTTACGGAGAGATGAAATATTCATTTTGTAACCCATTCAATATAGAGATTATATATGAACAGGAGGAATAGCTGCTTTTAAAGAAGATATTCCGGCCTGTTCAATATGCAAGGAAGTACGATGTAACGCATTCCCGGAATTACATATCTTTCTTAATTTTGTCCCATTCGCCTTTAACTTTATCTTTAAAGTTGGCTTGTTTATCCTGAGTACAAGCCTGAACGATAGCTGGGGTTACGGTTGCAATACCCTGAACATCTAAAACCGCATCTTCTGGTTTATCTTTGTTGTTCAGCGCTTCAGCAAAACCAACTGCAGTTGGCTGGAAGGATTCGTCCACAGCCAGGAAATCTTCACAGGTCCAGGAGTTGACCGGTTTTTTGTTATCAGCTGCTTTTTGCGCATCCGCTGCATTGCTTACAACTGGCAGAAGAAGCAGACCACCAAGAATAACGCCTAATACTTTTTTCATCGTAATATCCTCAACTATAAAGTGAAAGAGCCGTCACGAATCAATTTCGACACTGAGGTTATAACCTGGTTTTCTGTATATGTCATGTTGATAGAAAATATCAAAATCAGATATTTTTATTTCAATACAATGAGTTACAGATGCATCAGATACTGTAATTAGGAAATTTTTATTAAATCGACTGCATTCTTAGACGCGTTTTTGGCATAGATTGATAGCAGGGGATTTTCTTCTTAATTTTATAGGGTGGTTCTATGTTATATATAGATAAGGCAACAATTTTGAAGTTTGATCTGGAGATGCTTAAAAAACATCGCAGAGCAATCCAGTTTATTGCCGTGCTGTTGTTTATCGTCGGGTTGCTGTGTATCAGTTTCCCGTTCGTCTCTGGCGATATTTTAAGCACAGTAGTGGGTGCATTATTAATCTGCTCGGGCATTGCGCTTATTGTCGGGTTATTCAGCAACCGCAGTCATAATTTCTGGCCGGTATTATCCGGTTTCCTCGTCGCAGTCGCCTATTTATTGATCGGCTATTTCTTCATCCGCGCACCGGAGCTGGGCATTTTTGCCATTGCGGCATTTATTGCCGGTTTGTTCTGTGTTGCAGGGGTTATTCGCCTGATGAGTTGGTATCGTCAGCGTTCAATGAAAGGCAGCTGGCTACAGCTCGTTATTGGTGTGCTGGATATCGTCATTGCCTGGATATTCCTTGGTGCAACGCCGATGGTGTCTGTAACGCTGGTTTCCACACTGGTGGGAATTGAACTGATATTTAGCGCCGCCAGCCTGTTCAGCTTCGCCAGTTTGTTCGTTAAGCAGCAATAATTATCCCGGTTGTCACCCGGATCATAGTCACTTGATGTGACTATGATCCGATTAATACTCTCTCCGCTACGCAGCGTTGTAGATCAATTGCGCACTATCATTGAAATAATTACCTGCTAGTGATTATTTCAACCTACTGAATTTCATCTAATTTTTTTCACTCCATGGCAAATTAGCCATTTCAAACATTATCATGGCTGATATTTTCCGTAGTCAGGTTTAATGTTTTAAAAGTGCAGTGGGAAAGTGAACAAAGAGTTCCGTAAGCGTTGATGCTATGGGCGGTTAAATAAGTAATCCGGGTTCATTTTTTTGCAACTGGCATTGATTACATTGCATAAATATCCGTGTCTCCAGACGCTATATAAAAACCTGAAGACATGAATGCGTTATTTACTCAGGTAATTTCAATGCGTTAAAAGAAAGCTGGCAATCCAATTGCCAGCTTAAGTCGAAACAAGGAGACTCGATATTTAAATCGGATTACATTTTAACTTTAGTAATATTCTTCAGAGATCACAAACTGGTTATTGATAACTTATTCTTGGGCAGTAATCCGCAAACGTTAACTTTTTGTTTACTGTTTACAAACTGATAACAACCAGGAATCTTACTTAGGATCAATATATGGAGTGCGTGATGGATAAATCTGAAGTATTGATTAGTGTTAATAGACGTATTAGTTCACGAAGGGCAAAGTTCTTATAGGCGTTTACTATATTGAACAACGATTCGGACAAGGATGTAAATAATGAAAAGGATGACATGTTCGAAACGATAACGGCTAAGGAGCAAGTTATGATTTTTCTCATGACGAAAGATTCTTTTCTTTTACAGGGCTTTTGGCAGTTGAAAGATAATCACGAAATGATAAAAATCAATTCCCTGTCAGAGATCAAAAAAGTAGGCAATAAACCCTTCAAGGTTATCATTGATACCTATCACAATCATATCCTTGATGAAGAAGCGATTAAATTTCTGGAGAAATTAGATGCCGAGAGAATTATTGTTTTGGCACCTTATCACATCAGTAAACTAAAAGCTAAAGCGCCTATTTATTTTGTTAGCCGCAAAGAAAGTATCAAAAATCTTCTTGAGATTACTTATGGTAAACACTTGCCCCATAAGAATTCACAATTATGTTTTTCACATAATCAGTTCAAAATTATGCAACTGATTCTGAAAAATAAAAATGAAAGCAATATCACGTCGACGCTCAATATTTCGCAACAAACATTAAAGATTCAGAAATTCAACATTATGTACAAGCTGAAACTAAGACGTATGAGCGACATCGTCACCCTGGGTATCACATCTTATTTTTAGTCAGGACATAAGCAACTGAAATTGATGGCTGGCATGACGAGGGATGCAGATGCTGATTTCATTACCCCCGGTGATTACTAAAGGAGAGGCTAAAACGACTTTATTCCCCTGGTATGTGTATCCACCAGTAGAACCCTTCGTTGCCCGAATGCTGGCAGGAACTGTTGGCAGAACGGCAACATTTTTTTTGTCGTTGACCTCACCATGTCGATCACTATACCTGTATCCCACCTTACTGGCTGACAACCCCACTATGCCGCTGGTCTGTAAATCCCTCATATCTCTCCTCGCGCGCAATTTAAAGAACCGTTATTTCTCAAGAATTTTCAGGGACTAAAATGAACAGAAGAAGAAAGCTGTTAATACCGTTGTTATTCTGCGGCGCGATGCTCACCGCCTGCGATGACAAATCGGCGGAAAACGCCGCCGCCATGACGCCTGAGGTCGGTGTCGTCACACTCTCCCCCGGTTCGGTCAATGTGTTGAGCGAATTGCCCGGTAGAACCGTTCCTTATGAAGTTGCCGAGATACGTCCCCAGGTGGGCGGTATTATCATTAAACGCAACTTTATCGAAGGCGATAAAGTGAACCAGGGCGATTCGCTGTATCAGATTGATCCTGCACCTTTACAGGCCGAGCTAAACTCCGCCAAAGGCTCGCTGGCGAAAGCGCTCTCTACCGCCAGCAATGCCCGCATCACCTTTAACCGCCAGGCATCGTTGCTGAAGACCAACTACGTTAGCCGTCAGGATTACGACACCGCGCGCACCCAGTTGAATGAAGCAGAAGCCAATGTCACCGTCGCCAAAGCGGCTGTTGAACAGGCGACGATCAATCTGCAATACGCGAATGTCACCTCGCCGATTACGGGCGTCAGCGGGAAATCGTCGGTGACCGTCGGCGCACTCGTTACCGCTAATCAGGCAGATTCGCTGGTTACCGTACAACGTCTGGACCCGATTTATGTCGATCTCACGCAGTCGGTGCAGGATTTCTTACGCATGAAAGAAGAGGTCGCCAGTGGGCAAATCAAACAGGTTCAGGGCAGTACGCCAGTACAGCTCAATCTGGAAAATGGTAAACGCTACAGCCAGACCGGCACGCTGAAATTCTCCGACCCGACGGTGGATGAAACCACGGGCTCCGTGACGTTACGGGCGATTTTCCCCAACCCAAATGGTGACTTGCTGCCTGGCATGTACGTCACGGCATTAGTGGATGAAGGTAGCCGCCAGAATGTATTACTGGTGCCGCAGGAAGGCGTCACCCACAACGCCCAGGGTAAAGCAACGGCGCTCATTCTGGATAAAGACGATGTTGTGCAGCTACGCGAAATTGAAGCCAGCAAAGCCATCGGCGACCAGTGGGTTGTCACCTCTGGCTTGCAGGCTGGCGATCGGGTGATCGTTTCCGGTTTGCAACGCATTCGTCCGGGTATCAAAGCACGAGCAATTTCCTCCAGCCAGGAAAACGCCAGCACCGAATCGAAACAATAACGTTGCAGGCTTAAGGGGACTTTCATGGCTAACTATTTTATTGATCGCCCGGTTTTTGCCTGGGTACTTGCCATTATTATGATGCTTGCAGGTGGTCTGGCGATCATGAACTTACCGGTTGCGCAGTATCCGCAGATTGCGCCACCGACCATTACCGTCAGCGCTACCTATCCAGGTGCCGATGCGCAAACGGTAGAAGACTCGGTCACTCAGGTGATTGAGCAAAATATGAATGGGCTTGATGGCCTGATGTACATGTCTTCAACCAGTGATGCGGCGGGTAATGCCTCTATCACTCTGACCTTCGAGACTGGGACATCTCCTGATATCGCACAGGTTCAGGTGCAAAATAAACTGCAACTCGCTATGCCTTCATTACCTGAAGCGGTGCAGCAGCAGGGGATTAGCGTTGATAAGTCGAGCAGTAATATTCTGATGGTAGCGGCGTTTATTTCTGATAACGGCAGCCTCAACCAGTACGATATCGCGGACTATGTAGCGTCTAATATCAAAGACCCGCTAAGCCGTACCGCGGGCGTTGGTAGCGTACAGCTCTTTGGTTCCGAGTACGCCATGCGTATCTGGCTGGACCCGCAAAAACTCAATAAATACAATCTGGTACCTTCCGATGTTATTTCCCAGATTAAGGTGCAAAACAACCAGATTTCCGGTGGTCAACTGGGTGGCATGCCACAGGCGGCAGACCAGCAACTAAACGCCTCGATCATTGTGCAGACGCGTCTGCAAACGCCGGAAGAATTTGGCAAAATCCTGTTGAAAGTTCAGCAAGATGGTTCGCAAGTGCTGCTGCGTGATGTCGCCCGCGTCGAACTTGGAGCGGAAGATTATTCCACCGTGGCGCGCTATAACGGCAAACCTGCTGCCGGGATCGCCATCAAACTGGCTACCGGAGCAAACGCCCTGGATACCTCGCGGGCAGTCAAAGAGGAGCTGAACCGCTTATCAGCCTATTTCCCCGCAAGTCTGAAGACGGTTTATCCTTACGACACCACGCCGTTTATCGAAATTTCTATTCAGGAAGTTTTTAAAACACTGGTTGAGGCTATCATCCTCGTCTTCCTGGTCATGTATCTGTTTTTGCAGAATTTCCGTGCCACAATCATCCCGACGATTGCCGTACCGGTGGTTATTCTCGGGACGTTTGCGATCTTGTCGGCGGTCGGTTTCACCATCAACACGTTAACTATGTTCGGGATGGTGCTGGCGATAGGGTTACTGGTGGATGACGCCATCGTGGTGGTGGAGAACGTCGAGCGTGTCATTGCGGAAGATAAGCTACCACCGAAGGAAGCGACGCATAAATCGATGGGGCAGATCCAACGTGCGCTGGTCGGTATTGCTGTTGTTCTTTCCGCAGTGTTTATGCCGATGGCCTTTATGAGCGGCGCAACCGGGGAGATCTACCGCCAGTTCTCCATCACGCTGATCTCCTCCATGCTGCTTTCAGTATTTGTGGCAATGAGCCTGACCCCTGCCCTGTGCGCCACCATTCTGAAAGCCGCGCCGGAAGGCGGTCACAAACCTAACGCCCTGTTCGCACGCTTCAACACGCTGTTTGAAAAATCAACTCAGCACTATACCGATAGCACCCGCTCGCTGTTGCGTTGTACCGGTCGCTACATGGTGGTCTACCTGCTGATTTGCGCCGGGATGGCGGTGCTGTTCCTGCGTACACCGACCTCTTTCTTACCAGAAGAGGATCAGGGGGTATTTATGACCACCGCGCAGTTACCTTCCGGTGCCACCATGGTTAACACCACGAAAGTGCTGCAACAGGTGACGGATTATTATCTTACAAAAGAGAAAGATAATGTTCAGTCGGTGTTTACCGTTGGCGGCTTTGGCTTCAGCGGCCAGGGGCAAAACAACGGCCTGGCGTTTATCAGTCTCAAGCCGTGGTCTGAACGTGTCGGTGAGGAAAACTCGGTTACCGCGATCATTCAGCGGGCAATGATTGCGTTAAGCAGTATCAATAAAGCCGTCGTCTTCCCGTTCAACTTACCCGCGGTGGCTGAACTGGGTACCGCGTCAGGTTTTGATATGGAACTGCTGGACAACGGTAACCTGGGGCACGAAAAACTAACCCAGGCACGAAACGAGCTGTTATCACTGGCAGCGCAATCGCCTGACCAGGTCACCGGGGTACGCCCGAACGGCCTGGAAGATACGCCGATGTTCAAAGTGAACGTCAACGCCGCGAAAGCTGAGGCAATGGGTGTGGCGCTGTCTGATATCAACCAGACAATTTCCACCGCCTTCGGCAGCAGCTACGTGAACGACTTCCTCAACCAGGGGCGGGTGAAAAAAGTGTATGTCCAGGCAGGCACGCCGTTCCGTATGTTGCCGGATAACATCAACCAATGGTATGTACGCAACGCCTCTGGCACGATGGCACCGCTTTCTGCCTACTCGTCTACCGAATGGACCTATGGTTCACCGCGATTGGAACGCTACAACGGCATCCCGTCAATGGAGATTTTAGGTGAAGCGGCGGCCGGGAAAAGTACCGGTGACGCTATGAAATTTATGGCAGACCTGGTCGCTAAACTTCCGGCAGGCGTCGGCTACTCATGGACCGGACTGTCGTATCAGGAAGCGTTATCCTCAAACCAGGCTCCTGCACTGTATGCCATTTCACTGGTCGTGGTGTTCCTCGCCCTCGCCGCACTCTATGAGAGCTGGTCAATTCCGTTCTCGGTGATGTTGGTTGTTCCGTTAGGCGTCGTTGGCGCATTACTGGCCACCGATCTGCGCGGCTTAAGTAATGACGTCTACTTCCAGGTTGGTTTGCTGACCACCATCGGGCTTTCCGCCAAGAACGCCATCCTGATTGTCGAATTTGCCGTTGAGATGATGCAGAAAGAAGGGAAAACGCCGATAGAGGCAATCATCGAAGCGGCGCGGATGCGTTTACGCCCAATCCTGATGACCTCTCTGGCCTTTATTCTCGGCGTGCTGCCGCTGGTTATCAGTCATGGTGCCGGTTCTGGCGCGCAAAACGCGGTAGGTACCGGCGTGATGGGCGGGATGTTTGCCGCAACAGTGCTGGCAATTTACTTCGTTCCGGTCTTTTTCGTTGTAGTGGAACATCTCTTTGCCCGCTTTAAAAAAGCGTAACGTGTAAATGAGAGTAAGGTTGAACGTGAAGGTTCAGCCTTACTCTTTCCTGCTAACCATTCACCACTCAACAACCAGCTAACCGTCAGGAATACCAGGCTTAGTACACAGCACTGAAAGTAGAAACCACTCCAGCCATTCGTCATCAATTTGAACAGCACAATACTGACCCACATTCCCGTAATCGTATGAATTGTCAGCTTAATAATCCCAAACATGCCGAGTCTTTTCCTCCTGAAAATACCTATACCGCCTGGCAAACTGCGAAAGAGAACTAGCCGGTAGCCCGGCAGAAATCATCAGGGAAGAGTTTCACATGAAGCAGGTGTGAGATCCTGACCAATATTCAAATGCAAAATATGTCAGGAAAAGGTACCTGGCGAATGTTGCGCAAACTGATGTGGCGTTACACCATAATATTGTCGAAATGTGTTTATAAAGTACGACGTACTGCTATAGCCACATTTTTCTGCAATAGTATGCAGAGGAATTTGACGTAACTCGAGTAATCGTCTGGCCATCGACATCCTGGAAGCGAGTAATATTTTACTGAAACAGGTATTTTCATCCTGCAACTTTTTTTTGATGAGACTCTCGCTGGTATACATTCTTTCCGCGATATCGCGCAGATACCAACGTTTGGCGATATCAAAGCTAATAAGGCGTTCAACTTTTCCTGAAACAGTGCTGATGCTATTGAAAAGTAAGGGGATCAGTTCTTTCTTATGAGAAAACATCGATAAACAGGAAAGGTAGAGCATATTGCTCAGTATCGGTGAATTTACCCCGGATTCATTGAAGCTATCAAAAATCGCCGTCACCAGCGGCATGGGGGGTGACTGGTTAATTAATAGACGGTCTTTGCTATGTAACCCTAAATTGCGTGGTAGCTGACGAATATTTTGTAAGTAATGGCAAACTGTCAGCTCATCGATATCCAGTCGTCGCGTATCCGGTGAACAAAACGCAAAATCGTCTGCCAAATTTTTCTCCAGCAGCACGATACTCTCGTTATGCAGCGATATTTTATGCTGTTCATGATAAATATCGAATGAACGACGAATGAGGATCACCGAGCAGACATGAGTCATGATTATCCCTTATATTTCATACTGCGATTATTTCAATTTCAGTATACTAATGAAATGTTGCCAGACTGTTTCTTAGCGAAAAAACTGCCAGATTTGGTAGGACCAAAATTTATCCACAAAGTAGTTTTGCATAACAGTTAATTGATAATAAGTAAATGCAGCACGAATATATTTTCGCACTGCGTATAGCTTATGTTTATAAAAAAATGGCTGATCTTATTTCCAGTAAAAGTTATATTTAACTTACTGAGAGCACAAAGTTTCCCGTGCCAACAGGGAGTGTTATAACGGTTTATTAGTCTGGAGACGGCAGACTATCCTCTTCCCGGTCCCCTATGCCGGGTTTTTTTTATGTCTGAGTAAAATTCTATAATCTTATTCCTTCCGCAGAACGGTCAGTGCCGTAAAAATTTCCTTGCGCAACAATACTTGCCGCCGAGTCACGGTTCGGCAATCCCTGCGCCGATCGCTCCTGATACTCTGTGGGCGTCATCCCATAATAATTTCGAAAGACGTAAATGAAATACGACACGCTGTGATATCCACAGGACACTGCGACTCGCTTAATTGAAAAGCCATGTATAACAATAAGTTGCAAAGCACGTTGCATTCTACACTCAGTAAGCAACTGTGAATATGATGTCTCTTCTTCGCGCAATTTTTTCTTTAACAGGCTTGGACTCATCAACAGCTCGCTGGCGATTCGGGCTAGTGTCCACTCATGGGCGATATTATTATTGATAACCGTACAAACTCGTGTTCGCATGTTCGGTTGCAAAACGTTCAAAAGCAGCGGTATAAAGTGCTCATCCTCAAGAAAAACAGATAACAACGCAAAGATTAATGCTCTTTTACGTAGCATTTCTGCATAGCGAAGATTCTTATTCTGCGATAGTTGCGCAACTTCCTGAAAAACAGGAATATCTCTGCTACAGTGATGAACGAGTAATGAAGAAATTTTTTTATGTGCATGAAGATTTAATGCCTCCTCCTTGAGCATCGGCAGAAATAATGAAAGCGTATCCCTTGATACTAATACAAAATTTTCAACACACTTATCTACTCGAATTTGGCTTGCATCCGCAAAAACCAGGTCACCGCCATTAAAATAGCGATATTCACCATTAACCATGGTGAGAATATATTTATGTCTTGCGTACGCAATTAGACAATTCCCATGTAATGATTGCATAGTTGACTTAATATTACATAAACATATTACTGTTAATTAATGTAGCACGCCGCCCTCTTAAGTCAAATTGATTGATAAATAAATTTAAACGAAGCGGGAGAACAGGATGATAATGTGTGATGTTCTACGGGCAGGATGACTGGATTTATAATACAAAAACGTGTTTAAGAACGCAGTGAAATTAATAGCAAGCAAATAATCCCTTTTCGTGACATTAAAGGCAATCGCTACATTTAATAAACATTCATATAACATATATCTTATCAACACGATGAATAGACAGCCAATATATTATTGCGATTAATAAGCAACCGAATGCCCAGCTGTTTTTTTAAAGGCTGGGCATTCGGTTTTTACAACGTTATGTTATCAGGTGTGTTTAAAGCTGTTCTGCTGGGCAATACCCTGCAGTTTCGGGTGATCGCTGAGATATTTCAGGGAGGCTTTGTAGTCTTCCAGCAACAGTTCAGCAAAGTCCATTTCGAAGCCGCGACGACACATAA
>NZ_JBJQLJ010000059.1:0-6247 GCF_046486385.1 Escherichia sp. WS33
CAATTGCGTTACTAACGCTTCCGGCATCATCATAATCGCGTTTCTGAATAAACCAGTCGCCAGCATTAGCAATGAGAGTATAAGTAGGCGTGTTAGCCGGGCGATCTGTTTCATTAAATCTTATTGCCGGGTTAGCACTATTTATTTGTAAAGGTTTTTCGACCGTTGATTTCAGTATCGCACTATCTACAATTAAATTACCTTCTGAGTTAAGGTCTAGATATTTTGTAGCACCAGTTGAACCACCGTATGTAAACCTTATTGTTAATCGACCTTGCTCATTTGGAAAAGTCTGAACATACATATCAGCGGCAAGGCGCACAGTGTTGTCATTTGCTAACAGCCTCGTATGGAGCATTCCGCCAGTAGTGTATGCGCCAGTAGAATCACTATATCTATCAAGAAATAGACTGTTAAGTTGAGGGCTATTATCCCTGCCTAATCCAAGATTAGTTCTGGCACCATCAATAGTTGCCGCACCAGTACCACCATGAGAAACATCAAGCGGTATCCATTTTTTTTGTGTGTCGCTGTAACACCCCCATGTTGATCCGGTTAAACCCAGGCGCATGGATTTATCATGGTTATATAACCATGTTTCGCTATTCCATTGGTCAAGACGGTCCACTTCATTTTTGCGAGCGTGGCGTGTCCATTGCGGGCCTGTTGTCGGATTCCAGCGATAAGTATAAAGCGAGCGCGTAGCCCATCCCTGAAAAACACCTGTATACGCTGGTGTTCCATCTACCTGACTAATAAACCCCGTAAGACTGCTTTCACCGGATGCAATCGATGGAAAGCCTTTTGCATTACTCATAATGCGCATAAATCCGATATACCCTGATGGGTTGCCGGAAATATCAGGACAATCACGCGGTGATGCCCCGAGGCCGATGCTGGTGCCTACAATCCCTTGCGCCTGGTTGCGATAATTAAGTGCGTCCGCTGCCGATTTCGCCGCGTTTGTTTCACTGGATTTAGCATTAGTTTCGCTGGCTTTAGCGTTGGTTTCGCTGCTCTTTGCTGCTGCCTCGCTATTTTTCGCGTTGGTTTCTGATTTTTTGGCTGCTGTCGCGGAGTTTGCTGATGCAGTTTGTGAGTCTGCTGCCGCCTGTGCGCTGTTATCTGCATTCGTCTCAGACGTTTTTGCGGCCTTCGCGGAATTTCCTGCCGCCGTTGCCGAGGAAGCTGCACTACTGGCACTTGATGATGCGTTCGTTTCTGATGATTTCGCTGCCTCTTTTGAGGCCGACGCATCCCGGGCTGAGGTGGCAGCTTCTGACGCCTTTGTGGTCGCTGCGGATGCAGAAGTGGCTGCAGATTTTTGTGACGCTGCCGCATTCGTTTCTGACGTTTTCGCGGCACTGGCACTGGTAGCTGCCGCGCTTTTTGAGGACTCTGCAGCAGCAGCACTTTTCGATGCTTCACTGGCCTTTGTTGATGCCGTTCCTGCGCTGGAAGACGCTGACTGAGCCGACGACGCGGCCTGTCCGGCTGACGTGCTGGCTGCGCGTGCTGAGCCTGCAGCATCAGTCGCATGGGTTGCCGCCTCACGGGCTGATGTGCTGGCATCACTGGCTGACTTCTTCGCGGCTGCCGTGTTCTGTGCCACCACGG
The DNA here is from genome assembly GCF_046486385.1 of Escherichia sp. WS33. Lineage (NCBI taxonomy): Bacteria > Pseudomonadati > Pseudomonadota > Gammaproteobacteria > Enterobacterales > Enterobacteriaceae > Escherichia > Escherichia sp. WS33. Next base: position 1,618 of record NZ_JBJQLJ010000059.1, read on the forward strand.
ACGCGTTACGCGCCACCTCTTCCACCATCAGTTCAAAACGGCGCAGAGCCTCCGGACGGGCATCATCCTCCGTCATGGCACCGAGAAAATCATTCAGCGTACCCGGTTGTGAGTCTTCATACACGGTGATGATCCCGGCATGCGATGGCGGGAAGCCTTCCACCAACAGAATAACGCTGTACTGACCGTACTCAACGTCCATGCTGTAACGCCCGGCTTCATCCGGATTTTCAGATGCCACCGTGTTCACCACCACCGTGGTGCTGTTACGTTTTGCTTTCAGCTGGATTGTGCAGTTCTGTACCGGTTTACCTGCACCGTCTTTCAGTACACCTGAAATTTTTACTGCCATATTCACCCCACAAAAAAGCCCGCCTGAACCGGCGGGCTGTCATAACACTGTGTTACCTGGCTAATCAGAATTTATAACCGACACCCACGATGAAACCGTCAGTGCGCCAGTCGCCACTGCCGGAGCCTTCATAAGCAATATCAATGGCCACGGATTCGGTCGGGTTAAACTGCACGCCAGCCCCCCACGCCAGAGACGTGTTGCTGCGGCGACCGTCATCACTTCCGGTCAGCACTTCGTGCGTTTTCCCCTTGTTGTCAGTTACGCGGAGATAATCCCCGGAGAAAGTCGAAATACGGCTGTAAGCCACACCCGCCATCGCATACGCGCTGAACCATTCATTCACGCGCACAGACGGCCCCGCCATCACGCTGAACCAGCGGTTACGCACGGAATCTTCATGCCAGCGGGTATCGCTGTAATGAGTCAGCTGGCGATTCTTGTCTTCTGCATAGCTGAATGACGTCACCATCCCCAGCGTGTCCGTAAACTCATAACGGTATTTCACGTTAATCCCGTTAAGATCATCGCTGCCGGGAACGTTCGCCGAGGCATGAAGATACCCCGCGCTCAGCGTGGACTGATGTTCAGACGCCCATGCAGGCGCACCGGATACGACCAGACAGATGGCTGCGGACAAAATGGCTGCACAAACTTTACGCATAATTACCTCTCGCTTTTCTGCAATAAAAAAGGCGTCATTCCTGACGCCCTTTATTGGGGTTATAACAATTTCAACGAATACTGATGCCGGAAGCAGCCTTTTTGGTCACAATCACCGTACAGTCGGTGATATTGCCTGCCCCCTGATTGCCTTTCTGGAAAATCTTAAACTCCAGAGTGACGCTTCCCCTGCCACTCGGCATATCAATAACCGCACTGTAACTACCGGGAATGGCCCCTTTAGTTTCTCTGGATGCGATTAATACGCCGTTTTTGCGAACTTCAAAACCATACCCCGTGTACCTTGTACCTCCCGGGTTATCACCACTTCCCGGATCGTCATACGCTATACCGTTAAAGATAATGGGCGGAATAATGATTTGACGGTCAAAGTTATGATCATCGCTGATGGTGACTGTAACCGTCCCGTCTGGTGTTTCCGTGTTACCCCACGTACCAGCCTTTTTCGGGAATGATTTGGATACTGTTTTAACAAAATCACCTCTGACCTGATTCGCCTCCAGCATGCCCTTAATCGTACAGTTTTCATTTATCGTGACGTTGTTGAGCGTCCCGGAGTTCGCATTCACACTGCCACTGATATCCGCATTTTTAGCGGTCAGCTTTCCGTCCGGTGTCAGGGAAAATACCGGTGGATTTCCACCACTGGTAATGGTGGGGGCCGTCAGGCGTTTCAGGAACACGTCGTTCATGAATATCTGGTTGCCCTGCGCCACAAACATCGGCGTTTCATTCCCGTTTGCCGGGTCAATAAACGCGATACGATTGGCGGCAACCAGAAACTGGCTCAGTTTGCCTTCCTCCGTGTCCTCCATGCTGAGGCCAAGTCCCGCGACATAATGTTTGCCGTCTTTGGTCTGCTCAATTTTGACGCCCCACATGGCATTCCACTTATCGTTGGCGTCCTTCCACTCTTTCGAAAACTCATCCAGTTTGCTGGCGTTATCCTCCGTCAGGTCGACTTTTTCCAGCAGCTCCTTGCCGAGATGGGATTCGGTTATCTGCCCTTTGAAAAAATCCAGGTAACCTTCCGCATCATCGCTCGCCCGACCGACGGCCTCCACAAATGCCGATTTGCCTACGGTGTTCACACTGCGGATATAAAAGTAATAATCATGGCCCGGTTTGATATTGATACTGGCGGCTATCCAGTACAGCGCCGTACCAAGATAGCGGGCTGTGGTTTCAACCTGCCTGATATCCGCAATCCGCTTTTCCGAGAACCAGAACTCAAACTGTACCGTCGGATCATAAACCGCAAGATGCGGCGTGGCGGTTATCTGAAAATAGCCCGGCGTCAGCTCAATCCGCGACGGCGCTGCCGGGGCGGCAATCCGGAACGATACCGATGCCGGATCGCCCTGCTGTCCCCACGCATTTACCGCCCGGACTGTCAGCGTGTAACGCCCCAGCGCCAGCTGCCTGAAGCGATATGTGGTTTCCGTCGTCCGGGCCGTACTGACCAGCCGCTCACTGCCGTCATCCGCTGTTACGGTCAGACGGAGCAGGAAGTTCACGCCCTTCACCACCTTCGGCGTGTCCCAGCGCGCCAGCACCTGATATTCCCCGCTGTCTGCGGTGACTTCGGCGGTCAGGTGCTGCACCGCTGGCGGCGTGACACCATTTACCGTGCCGCTCTGGTCGCCGTCAAAGTGCGCCCCGTTATCCACGATGACCTCTTTTTCCGGCACATGCTGCACGGCGGTGATGGCATACGTGCCGTCGTCGTTCTCACGGATACTCACGCAGCGGAACAGTCGCTGGCGCAGCCTCGGCAGCTTCAGCCCCCATACGCTGTATTCAGCAACACCGTCAGGAACACGGCTCACTTTCACCTTCACGCCGTCGGTGACGGACTGAACCTCCACGCTGACCGGATTGCCACTTCCGTCAACCAGGCTTATCAGCGTGGTACCGGAGAATGGCAGCGTGATTTCACGGTCGAGCGTCAGCGTCCGGGTCAGGCTGTTCACCGCCAGCACACGACCACCGGTGCTGATACCGGCATAGTCATCATCACAGATTTCAATAACATCGCCCGGTACATGGCGAAGCCCTTCTGCGCCGACGCTGAAATCCACGGTCTGCGTTTCCAGCAGCTCCGTTTTAATCAGCCACAGCCCGGCGCGGTGTGCCTGCCCCCGGCTGGTACAGCCAAAGGCATCCATCTTCGTGACATTACGACCATAACGGGCAATGGCCTGCGTATCTTCAACAAGCTCTGTCGCCGTCTCCCAGCCGTTGTTCGGGTCAATCCAGTTCACCTCAACGGCATTATGGCGGTCCTTCAGGGCGCTGAAACTGTAGCGGAACGGCGCGCCATCATCCGGCATCACCACATTACTGCGGTTATAGGTCCACACCTTATCCGACGGCCGGTCCTGCACGAACGTCAGCGTCTGCCCGTTCCATACCGGCATACAGCGCATCGCCGAGCAGAAATCACTGAGCACATCCCACGCCTTACGCTGTGTGGTCAGCCAGGCATTACAGGTGATGCGCGGCTCCGTGCCGCCAAAGCCGTCCGGCACCGACTGGTCGCAATTCTGGCCGATGACATACAGCGCCCATTTATCCACATCCGCCGCACCAAGACGTTTCCCCATGCCGTAGCGTGGATGGGTCAGCATATCCCACAGACACCAGGCCATGTTGTTGCTGTATGCCGGTTTAAACGTTCCGTCCCAGATACCGCTGTATTGCCGCGTCTGCGGGTTATAATTCGACGGCACCTGCAGAATGCGCCCGCGAAGATGATAATTACGGCTCACCTGCTGGCTGCCGAACTGCTCCGAATCCACCTGCACGCCGACCAGTGCCGTGTTCGGGTAGCACTGTTTCACATCGATGATTTCGGTGTATGACGACCAGAGCGTTTTGTTCTGCAGCTGGTCTGTGGTGCTGTCCGGTGTCATCCTGCGCATCCGGATATTGAACGGGCGCGGAGGCAGGTTATCCACCACCACCGAGGCCAGATACTGCGAGGTGGTTTTGCCCTTAATGGTGATGTCTTTTTCCGTCACCCAGCCACCGTTACGCTGTATCTGAACCAGCAGGCGAACTTCCGACGGATTCCTGTCTCCCTTTGAGGTGGTTTCCACCAGTGCCTGCACACCGAAGGTAAAGCGCAGACGGTCGATATTTGCAGACGTGATGGTCCGGGTGATCGGCGTGTCGTATTTCACTTCCGTACCCAGTACCGTCTCGGAACCTGATGATTCAAAACCCTCCGGCGGTGTCTGCTCCTGCTCACCTGCCCGGAATACCACCGTGACACCGGCGATGTTGGTATTCCCTTCACTGTCCAGCACCGGCGTACTGTTCAGCAGCACGCTTTTTAATCCATCCACCGGACCTTCAATCGGCCCTTCGCTGATGGCATCGATCACACTCAGTAACTGCGTGGATTTCAGGTTGTCCTTCGCTTCGCGCAGGGTATGCCCCTTACTGCTGCCTTTACCCATTCCTCACGCTCCATAAACGACAAAACCGCCCGCAGGCGGTTTCACATAAAACATTTTGCATCAGCGGCCAATCACCACAACCTGACCACCATCCCCTTCGTCTGCCGTGCTGATCTCCTGAGAAACCACC
>NZ_JBJQLJ010000060.1:0-5522 GCF_046486385.1 Escherichia sp. WS33
CGCTCCTGCTGCGGCGTCCGCTCGTGGGCCGTGGCGCGGGTCCGCGCGCCGGCCTCGTGCGCCTGGCGCTCGCGGGCGAGGTCCAGGGCGGCCGTCTTCACGTTCTGCCTTGCGCAGATGAGATAGGAGAGCATGAAAAACCTCGGGGCAGCCATCGAATGATGCCATCTACAGGGGTTAAAATAACCACCATCATTTCATAACAATACCTGCTGACTATGAAGATCTACGTCATCAAAATAGCAGTTCATGGAGTCAGTCCGATGGTCTGGCGTCGGCTGAGAATTGCTGCCGACACGTCACTGGCCGCGCTTCACTTCATTTTCCAGATAGTGCAGGGCTGGGGGGACGACCATCTCCATCAATTTCACATTTATGGCAAAGATTACGGTATCTCCTACGAAGGAGGCATCGGTTTTGTCGATAATCCGTTCCGGGTCGTGATTGATGATTTTGCTTTTGATGCTGGCGATCGCTTTACCTATGAATACAATTTCTTTGAGCACTGGCTTCATGACATTCGTGTTGAGGCCATTTATGAAAACTCTACGCTGAAAGCGCCGTTTTGTATAAGCGGCCATGGTATGCCCGGAGCCACAGCTGCGGATGAGTTCGATAAAACCCTGGCGTTTCTTGAAGCTATCGTTAATGCGGATGATGAAACAACGGTCGGCGAGATCCGCCCTTTTGCTGACGACCTGGATGCTGTCAGGTTCAACCGCCACAAAATCAACCGGCAACTGAGCAGGCTCGACCTTGCATCTCCGGTACTGGAGCCTGAAGTTATCTGGCTGGGCCGTCGTCGCTGACTGATGTCTATAAAGGTATACGTTTTCAGCATGCCTCTCAGATCCCCGAAAAAATGTCTATAAACCTCCCTAAATCAGTGTTTATGGATTATTCTTTAAATCTCTATGATGTTTAAAGACCTTCCGGAGGTTTTGCGTGCAATATGCCTACATCAGGGTAAGCTCGGCCGATCAGAATACGGCCCGTCAGGAAGAGGCATTGTCAAAGGCGGGTTTTCAGCCTGATAAAATTTGTGTTGAGCATGCCAGCGCGAAGGACACAAACCGCCCGGGGTTACAGGAACTCCTGGGGCAATTACGCCCTGGTGATACGCTTCTGGTTCATTCCATCGATCGCCTTTGCCGGAATATGTCGGATATGTGCGCTGTCACCACCCGGCTTCGTGACCAGGGCGTTACCCTTATTTTTCTGAAAGAGCAGCTGACGTTCAGCGCCGGCACAAACAATCCGATGCAGGAACTGCAGCTGCACATGATGTCGGCATTCAGCCAGTTTGAACGAGCCTTACTGAAGGAAAGGCAGGCCGACGGCATCGCCGCGAAAAAAGCACGGGGTGAAAAAACAGGGCGCCCCGGCGCCGATATCAAAAAGATCCAGGAAATTGACGCACTCAGAAGCAGAGGGGTCAGGCTCAGGATCGCCTGCGACCATGCGGGCCTTGGCGTTTCCACATATTATAAGCTTCGTCACCAGATGAACAACCAGTAGCCGGGAGATAGTCATCCACCACAGCAGGAGGCAATGATGCAACTGACGCTCCAGATAGTCATCACCGATGAATCAGGCTCCAGTCGAACGGAGGAACTGATGACAATCCAGAAATCAGGGGAGACCCGGAACGACATCGGATTATCGGTGTCAGAATCCAAGCTGTTGCTGAATACGGTCCAGCAGTCGGTGGTCCAGCTGCAGGCAGACGAATATACTCAACACCATATCCGGTGCCCTCACTGCCTTGCTGCGCGCAGAATCAAAGGCAAACAGAAAATACGGTACCGGACGCTGTTTGGCGTTATTCCGGTATCCGGGCTTCGGGTGTACCGGTGCCGTTGTGAAGAGAGTGATACAAAGACAGTCAGTTTGCTCAGCGACTGGGCCGGCGATTATTCTCACCCGGCACTGAAATATATTGAAACCCGCTGGGCCTCGATGATCTCCTATGAAATGACGACTCGTCTGCTGAAAGATATTCTGCCGGTGGGCCACAGCCTGAATGCCTCAACGGTGAGGAATCATTTATGCCAGGTGGCGCAGCGTCTTGACGCTGAGGCTGAAGCTCATTCAGGTTTTCTTTCCGGCTGCCCCCGCGACTGGGGGAACCTGCCCAGGCCAGGAAAACCGCTTGTGGTGGGTATAGATGGTGGTTATGTTCGCGATCGGGATGACAAAAAGCGTAATTTTGAAATTATTGCCGGGAAGTCTTTTTCCGTTGGTGCGCCTGCTGACACCCGCCGCTTCGGTTTTGTTCAGAAGGATGACTGTCATCCGGAACGCAGGCTCATGACCCACCTTTCAGCGCAGGGAATGCAGGCCAACCAGCAGATATTTTTTCTGTCCGACGGCGCGGATAATCTCAGGGACCTCCAGTTCGGTATGTACCCTGAGTCAACGCATGTGCTGGACTGGTTTCATATCACCATGAGGCTGAAGGTGCTCATGCAATATGCCCGGGGACTGCTGGTATCAGATCCAGAGGCGGGGAGTAAAGTTCTGGCACTGCTGGAAAGCATTAAACGATATCTCTGGCATGGCAATGTTGTCGCTGCGCTGGAACATATTGATAATTGCGTTATGTATTGCGATGACCCTGAACTCAGCTATCCTAGCCTGAAATCCCTGCAAAAACATCTGGATGAAATGTATACCTACATCCGGAATAATAAGATGATGATCCCAAACTACGGCGAAATGCGTCGGTACGGAGAGCCGGTATCAACCGCGTTTGTGGAATCCACGATCAATGAAGTGATCGCCAGACGAATGGCCAAAAAGCAGCAGATGCAGTGGAGCAGAAAAGGGGCTCATTATTTGTTACAGACCCGGACCGCCGTTTTGAATAACGAACTGCAGGATAAATTTGTCTGCTGGTATCCGGGTTTTCAAAGTGACGGGAAGGGACCAGCGATGGCAGCATAGCTCACGCTGCCCCAATATTTTTTATGCTCTCGGTCGTATGGAAGCTGGACCGCCTCGGTCGTGATCTTCGTCATCTCATTAATACAGTGCACGACCTGACCGCGAGGGGGACCGGTCTGAAAGTGCTGACCGGTCACGGGGCGACTATCGACACAACAACGGCCGCTGGCAAGCTTGTCTTCGGTATCTTTGCCGCACTGGCGGAGTTTGAGCGCGAACTGATTGCTGAAAGAACGACTGCAGGTCTGGCATCAGCAAGAGCCCGTGGGCGGAACGGCGGCCGACCTTATAAAATGACGCCAGTCAAACTGCGACTGGCAATGGCATCAATGGGACAATCAGAAACAAAGGTCAGTACGCTATGCCAGGAACTTGGGATAACCCGGCAAACTTTGTACAGGCATATTTCCCCTGTTGGTCAACTGCGGGCGGACGGGATCAAGCTGCTCAACCGTGGATAATTTGAACGGACGGAAAAATCTGGGGTTCCGGCGTAGTACCCCTATCACCTCCACATTTTTGCAACAGTGCCTTATAAATGGCAGCCTTATGTTTACTTGCCAAGATGGGCTACCATATGATGTTTTATACTGAGCAATATTAATATTATCTTTAATGGAAAAATTAAGCCCACTAAGTGACCCACTGCTATATGGCTCTATTGTGAAGACGCCTGAGGGTAAAAATTTATACATGGTTGTCCCTATGTCTATTATTGCAAGGTTGACAATATTATTCGTTTTATAAATTTGAGCGTTTAAAATCACACATCAAAGCAATTAGTCAGGATAAACAACAATACCCAGTGCTTCGAGAATCAGTTCTTGCTGCCAGGCTGCAATTTTGATACCTGATGTATCGACTTTGCGGGGATCTAAACCGTCGAGTTCGGCGTGGCATAAATTGGCACCCTGTAGGCTAAATTGCCCCCAGACATCTTCGGAAAAAACACCTCGACTTAAGTCTGACTCTTTCAGTGATGCACCCGCTAGGTTCGTTCCTATCCAGCGATTTTCAAACAACTCACATTTTTCTAAACAAACCCTCTCCATATTGGCATAGGAAAGATTACATCCAGAAATAAATGCTGAGCAAAAGTACATACGATTACTCACTTGATGGGCAAAGTTTGTTCGGGAAAAGTTGGCACCTTTTAAATCACACGCACGGAACTCTATACCGTAGCAATTGGCATTACTGAAGTTTGCCATCGCAAGTTGGCATTGTTGGAAACTTGCATCACGAAGATCTGCGACATCAAAGTGGCAGCCTTCGATATCACCCTGTTCAATGAACTTGCAGTTGACGAATGTCGTATCACGCAAGTTAGCACGTCGAAAGTCGCTGCGAATGAATGTGCAAGCGGTGAAGGTGAGATCACTTAAGTCTTTATGTGAAAAGTTGTGGTGCCGATATGTATGATTGTAGGTTTCCATGAGTACTCCTTGTTGAAAGGAGGGCTAGACTACCATTATACATATGCCAAGACATTAAAATAAAAGCCTGTTACATCAACACATTACAACCCCTCAATTTACCTGTTTTAAGTGGTCAAATTGGCGCGTAGAGCGCCTATCGCTCTTGCATTGGCACGCGGCCCTGTTGAAAAAAGTTATTCGCTTTAGATAGGGTTAGGAGAGCCGTGCTTCGCCGGTAAAAAATCGGACTATCCGACGCAGGGCGGACTCATCGGCGGAGAAGCAAACTTTGACTATATCTCCCTACACTTGGAAGAGGGCTAGACTGGCCCCATAGATCACCAGACACTTCGACTCTCTTAAAATAAGAGGTAGTCTTGGAACTATGTTTAATACCAGTCAGAACGATAAGATGGTTGAAGTGTTATCAGGACCTGAGCGGCGTCGGCGTCGTACACCGCAGGAAAAAATTGCCATTATTCAGCAGACTATGGAGCCCGGTATGACCGTGTCTCATGTCGCGCGCCTGCATGGCATCAATGCAAACCAGATATTCAAATGGCGCAAGCAATATTAAGACGGTTCACTGACGGCTGTTGCATCGGGCGAGGAAGTGGTGCCGGCCTCCGAACTCGCTGCCGCCAATAAGCAAATTCGCGAACTCCAGCGCCTTCTGGGCAAAAAGACGATGGAAGCCGAGATACTCAAAGAGGCCGTGGAGTTCGGCCGGGCAAAAAAATGGATTGCGCATGCGCCCTCGTTGCCTGGGAACGACGAATAAGCGACGTTTGCAGAAGTCTTAGCGTGTCGCGTGCGCAGTTGAGCATTCGGGTTCACCGGCCATCTGACTGACAGGATCGCAGACGGCAGCCCCGTTCTGACGATACCACCGTATTGTCCCGGATAAACATGGCGGTGGCTGACCTGCCGACGTATGGTTATCGCCGTGTGTGGGCGCTGCTGCGACGGGAGTCGGAGCGGGACGGCCTGCCTGTGGTTAATGCAAAGCGGGTGTATCGCATTATGAGAACGGGCACTGTTGCAAATAGTCGGTGGTGATAAACTTATCATCCCCTTTTGCTGATGGAGCTGCACATGAACCCATTCAAAGGCCGGCATTTTCAGCGTGACATCATTCTGTGGGCCGTACGCTGGTAC